>CBIHOP010000076.1:0-11164 GCA_966211385.1 uncultured Bacteriovorax sp. | reverse complement strand
AACAGGGCAAGAAACGACTCGCCAGAATAGAGATTTGTCATTCAGAAATGTGGATTTATTTTTTGTAGACTTTAAAACAGACATTGTGAAAGTCAGAGTTGGTAAACATTTCTTTGGCGAAATTGCAGGTAGAGAAACAATTGCTTCGATTACGGATCTTCCAGTAACTTTAGCTGCAGTCACGGCAAACCCACCATATGGGGCCACAAAAACGCAATACTTCTATTCGCTTTTGGCATCTGGTGTTCAGTCAGCGATGAATGCTGATGCGGATTTATTTCACGTTGGAGCGGGTTTTATCTATGATAAAATTCCAAACCATACAATCACTCTTGATTTCTTCAATCCAGGAAAAGGCGATTATGCAGATGCAGCTGCGACAGGGGCAACTGCGAATAATGCTTCAAACACAGGTCTAGGATACGGCCTATACTATAATGGGTCACTTTTCGATAAAATGTTTCAACCAGTTTTAGGTTACACGGTTTTAAATATTGATGGTGACAATGTTGATTCAACTGTTGATGCAAAAAACACTTTAATGGTAGCAGGCTTTTTATCTGAATTCGCAGGTGTTGCGCTTGAATTCGATTACAAAGTCTACGAACGAGATAATTCTGTTTTTGGTGCAACGGCTGCCAACAATTCAGCCAACGAAACTAAGTCGATCTGGACTCGAGTTGCGTATACTATGAACAAGTGGACACCGTATGTGAACTACATTAAAGACGATTTCAAGCAAGATAAAACAACTTCTGTTACATCTGGTCCATATAAAAGAGATGTTCTTGCGGTTGGTGTTGTCTTCAAGCCGTACGACGATAAAAATATCAAGTTCAGTCTTGGTTACACAAACGATGTTAAAAAAATTACTCTTGCTGCAAGCTCGACAGCTGAAAATAAAATTAAAGCTGATGTTATGGCACTTGGACTAAAATTTGATTTATAGATAGTGAAGCAACCCCCGCGGTGTTTATGTTTGAATACGAAAACAGTTTCTCCGATAATTGATTAACGTTTCATCATGTACACTCCTAGGATGCCGAACATAACATCGCGGGGATAGCTTTTAACTAATATACTGTCCATGGAAGTCTCAATCCTAATTAGAAATACTTCCATGGTCAGTCCATCTTTCTACCAATGAGCTCTGTTTCATTTAAATTTGATAAACACTAAAAACTAAATAGCATTATTTTATCTCTCACTCAGTCGATAATGAGTAATGACAACAAAAATACTTATAATTGAAGATTGCCCTGAATTTGTTGAACTCTTATGCGCTACTCTTGAGGGGGTCTTCGATGAAATTAATTGCGCTTCAGATGTAGATGAGGCTTGTCTAAAAACGACGCAGAAGACATATGACCTCATCTTGTTAGATATAAATCTCAAGAATAGGAATGGGGGAGAGGTACTTAACTTTTTAAAAGAGTCTCCAGAGAATGCGAATAAAAAAACACCTGTGATCATTTCTAGTGGTATTGTCGATAACAAATTCAAAGAAGTTTATCAGTCTAAGTTCGCTGCCATTTTTGTAAAACCTTATAGACTTGATGATTTAAAAAAGACTTGCATTGATTTGATTAAGTTCATACCTCGAGAAGATATTTCGGACGTCGACTGTACTTTTCCGTTCGAAATAGAAGGACTTTCTGAAAGTTATAAAATTATCATCGAAGGTATTCGTAAAAATAACAAACATAAAGGGCTGTTTCGACAAATACGTCCAGACTTTAAAAATGGCAATTATCTGCTTATCAAGGCCGGTATTATCATCAATGTCGCGAGTGCTATCTGCAAAGAGCTTGATCTATATTCAGAAGTTAATCTTAGAAAATTTGTCTACGCTTCTTATTTGCATGATCTCGCTTTAAGTACTCGCCAGGATTTAGCAAAAATTTTGTTGAACTCTGATTTTAAAGAAAAAATGAACAGCCTTTCGATACCTGAAAATAAAATTGTTCAAGAACATCCAAATATTAGTGCTCACATGACTAATGAAATATCTGATATGCCAGCAGATGTTGAAGTTATGATTCGTTCCCATCACGAAATGCCAGATGGTTCAGGATTTCCTGCGGCACTTTTATCTCAAAAAATAAATCCACTAACTGCTATTTTTATCGTCTCATTGCATTTTACTGAATACGTAATGAATAATGAAAGATGGACGGTTGAGGAATTCTCAAACAAATATAAAAAACAATTTAAGACTTCATACTTTCAAAAAGCATTATGGGCGATAGAAAATCTCTAAAATCAAGAACAGAGAAGTTCTGAAATGTTGTTTTTTATTTCTCGTATATTAAGTGGTTTCAATAGAAATTTCGATGCTCCAGAATTTATGCATAAATTTTGTATTTCATTATCAGCGGCAGAGAAAAAAACAAAAAGTGGTTTACGTTCTAATTTCACCGCGTGATTGAGAACATCAAGACCATTGCCTCTGTCCATATGGAAATCAGATATGATTAAATCGAATGTAGAGTAGGATAATGCGCTTATGGCATCTTCACCACAGTGAACTGTATCCACATTATGTCCTTCTTCGAGCAAAACTTCTCGAAGTATTTCAGTGATCTCAATGTTGTCATCAATTACTAGTATGTTTGCTTTCATTTTTTGGATCTTAGTTTTATTTACGCAGAAATATTTTAATTTATCTTAAGATACACCAATCGAATCGGATTATTATTTGTTATAGTTAGAAAACACATAGACTAAAAATTAAGTTTTCCTTTTTGTTAGAAAATTAAATATCTATTAAGTGATGATAGCTATTTTTTTGTCATAGAGCTGTCTATTAATTGATGATGATCAGAAACTTTAAAAAAAATTGTAATTGTTCATGAGAAAATGTTTGTTAAATATTTCGTGAACACTAGTGAGTTTGCAGCGTTGTTAATTGAATAAAAACAAGGTTATAGTTTTTATCTGATGGAACAAGCTATTATAAAAAAGATCAAAGAAGAATTTGAACGACGACAATCTATTAATTCCTACTATTCACTGAGAGGTTTTGCTAGACAACTTGGAGTTAGTGTTTCGCTTTTATCCAGAGTCATGAACGGTAAAATGCCAATGACGACAAACATCCTTAAACGTTTAGCCGTCCCACTTTCTTTGAGTCCAGAAGAATTTGAAGAGTACGAAGCAGAAATCAATAAACGGAAAAATCTTCAAAGCTCAGAGAAAATTTGGGGTCTACAAAGCCGTCAGTTAGGTCTCGAAGAATTTCACTTAATTCAGGATTGGTACAATTTTGCTATTCTTGAACTAGTAAATCTACCAGATTTCCAGGCATGTGAGAAATGGATCGCCCAGAAGCTTAGGATCGCTCAAGAAGATGCTTTAATGGCCCTAGAACGCCTCGTACGCTTGGAATTAATCATTCAGACAGAGGACGGAAAATTTGAAAAGGTCAATAACTACGTGAGCATTATTTCCTCTGAGTTTTCAACAGTAGCTATGAGAAATAGACAAAAACAAGTGCTTCAAAAAGCAATCGATGTCATTGATATGGTCGATATCAACTTTCGCGATCAAAGCTCGATTACGATAAGTTTAGATTCTTCAATGATTCCTGAAATCAAACAAAAGATTAAGGCGATGCGAAGGTCTTTAGCTAATTACATTTCGAATAACAGTAAAAATAAAGACAGGGTCTATGAGTTATCAATTTCTTTTTTTCCATGGAGTGAATAAAGTATGTTTCTCATTTTAACTTTCGTTTTATCTTCTTCTCTTGCTTCTGATTGGAGTGAGTCTTACGGTTAGCTCCTGAAGTGTTTACAAAATATTTTGTAAACACTCCGATTCTTTTGATCAACATTTGTATCACTGTTTAAAGTAAAGTCATTTTCAATTTATATGAATAATGTTTTTACATCACATCAACGCAATAATTTGATTTATTTAATTTAGGTTGTGGCATGTGAGGTGCATTAAGAAATTCTCAAGAGGTTCTTATGTATCAAGCTTGTGTCGTCGAGATCATCGAAACTGAATTCTTAAAAAGAAAGAATGCTAATTCGAGCTATTCTTTAAGAGCGTTTGCTAAGAATTTAGGTATAAGTCCTGCCGTCCTTTCACAAGTATTAAATAGGAAGAGAGATTTAACACCTAAAATCCTTAAAACGATTGCTCCCAAAATCAATCTCTGTGATGAAAAACTAGATAGCTATTTGAATAGTCTGCAAAAATTAAAAAAAGAAAAAAATATTAAGTCTATCGATAAAGAGTTTAAAAGAAAGTTAGATGCCGACACATTTGCCGTCATTTCTCAATGGTATCATTATGTCATTTTGGAGTTATTTTATCTGGACGATTTTCAGAACGATCCATGTTGGATCGCTAAAAAGATTAATGTTGATATAAAAGACGTAGAGCAAGCAATAGAAAACTTAAAATCCGTTCATCTGTTAAAAATTGAAAACAATGAATTGGTTCCCACTGACGATTATACTCTTCTTGATGATTTTCAATTTACTTCTAAAGCAATGCGAGAAAGACAAAAACAAATTTTAAATCTTTCTGCAATAAAGATAGATCAACTAAATATTGATGTCCGCGATCATAGTTCCATTACAATCAGTGTTGATCCAGCATTAATTCCTGAGATTAAGAATAAAATTAAAGTTTTTAGAAGATCTTTAGGAAATTTTATTTCTAAAAAATCGAAAAATAATACTGCTGTTTATGAAATACAAATAAGCTTTTTTCCAGTTACTGAATTTTAAAAGAGGTTTAGATGAAATTCTTAGCTTTATTCATTGTTGCTCTTTCATTTTCCACATACGCTGGATCAAGTGGTGGTGCAAAGAAAGTCAAAGGTTGGCGTGAATCATATGGTGGTGATTCAAGAATTGCAGAATTTAAGTTGAAAGCGGCAGAAGTGTTTTATCACACTAGATTCGACTCATATCTTGGAAAAGAATATTCTCAAATTCTAAAAGTTGTCGATAATCTCCAAGTAAATTGTCGTGATGATCTTTACCTGGATGGTGAGAAGAAGCAGGCCATTAACTATCCTCTAAGAAACCCACAGCTTCTGGAGTTAGATTGCACTACATGGTCACAAGAACTGACGATAAAACAGAAAATATTACTGGTTATTCATGAGTTTTTACCATTGATGGGAATAGAAGACATCGACTATGGAACGTCGTTGAAAGTTTACGAAAAATATTTGATTTTTAAATCTGCCAGCCAAGATTTCAATAACACTGGTTTTAAAGATGAGACCTATGAGATTAGATTGTATAGGGCCGTTACTGGGTGCCAAACAGAGAAGTTTTCAACCTTAGTCGAATCTGGCGCTGATTTATTTACTACTGCTTTCAATAATCAGAATCTTCTTATTCTTGCTCTCGAATTCGGTTGCACTGAGATTGCGTTAGAGTTGATGAATTATAGAGTTCCCATTTCAACTGAAACATCATTGCCACCGATATTTATAATTGGTCTCGATTTTAACGATGTCATTTTCTCATATGAAAATAAAGTTCGCCTTCTGAATAAAATGTTTAAAATTTATCCTGAGGCGTTTTTTGATGTACTCTCTAGCCGCAATATTCAATCTATCAATCAGGCTCTTTTCACCCAGTTCTACGAATCTAGAAACTGTTATCCTCAATCTAATCCTTTGCACTTTTTAGCAAAGGCAGAATACTTTGATGACAATTTCCTCAAGTCGAGAGTAGAGCGCATGATTAAACTTCTGATGTCTTTTGGTGTAAACCCCGAACAGAAAAATGCATGCGAAGAAACTCCCTTTAGGGCCATGAAGGTGTGGGGATTGAATATTCATTCCAACTCTTAATAGTGGGGTGAGCTGGTCGGAATGTTTATATCACGTAGAGGAAACAGAAAAATATTAAGAAATCCTCATTTCAATTAATTGTTCCTAATTTTTAATACAATAGTCAGTGTTCGCTAGTATTAAAAATTAGGAAATAAAATGCTCACTTCATTAAAGTCGCGATTAGAAAAAGGTCTGTTAAAGAAGCTTCTGTTTTTGTCATTGTTCTTAATCATTGTTCCCTTTGTACTCATCACGTTCCCTATGATTTTTGAATACAAAAATGATCTAACGAACTCCATCAAAAATGAGCAAGTAAGCATTTCTGAAAACAAAAAAAAAGATATCCAGAGTTTTTTCAGTTTGGCTCGCAAAGGTGTTGAGACGGCATCTTCCGATGATTCTATAAAGCTTGCTTTTGATGGAGAGATGTTTTCATCGACTGTTAACGGTATTATGCAAGCTGCAGTTGCAGTCACCCCAGAAGTGTTTGCTATGGGTACTTTATCTAAAGAAGGAAAACTTTTGAATGTTTTTCCGGAGAAAACTCGAGCAGATATTGAATCAACAACAAAAGAACTTACGTCCTTATTGAAAATTACTAAAGACGACAAAACAACCATTTTGAATCTCAAAGATTGGATTGTGATTTATCGTTATATGACTAAAGACAAACCAACACCACGTGGCTTCGTCATCTCATGGGTAAAAAAATCTACCATTGTTGAAATGCTTCAAATAAAAAATCGTCCGGAAATCAAGGTTGCACCATTTTGGGATAGTAAACTTGAAGATATTAATGGTTCATTTGTTGATAAGTACTTTAAAGACGAAATGGCCTTCACAAAACTAAATATTGATCTGGATGATCTTTCTTATCCTTTTGTTCTTGCTCAATCAAAAAATGATTTCCTGAAAAATGTTAATGCGACGACTAGCCGACTAATTTGGCTAACACTCATTGTTCTCATCTTTGCCATTGGATCGATATATCTATCGGTGAGACTTGTTGAATCCAAAATTACAGCATTTTTAAAAAAGCTTGAGTCGGAAGCAAATGATCTACTAAGTGCCTCGCAATCACTTGATGAAATTTCACATAAAATGCTTGAAGCGAACATCTCTCTTAAAGAATTTGTATGGAAAACAGCTCAGGCAGTTGATGAACTCAAAGGTACATCTGAAAAAACAAGTGAAGCAGCTTTGATGTCTTCAAAGTTGGCGGATAAGAGCTCCTTTCATATTCATGAAGGTAAAAGAGTTATCGATAAAATGACCAAGGTGGTGAAGGACTCCAACGACTCCACTCAAGAAATTATCAATACGCTCAAGAAGAACAGTGAAGCGATTAATAAAATGGCCAGTAATGTAAAAGAAATTGAAGTTAAAACTAGAGTCATCAATGACATTGTTTTTCAAACGAAGTTGTTGTCTTTCAATGCTTCAGTTGAAGCGGCCCGGGCCGGAGAGCAAGGGAAGGGTTTTTCTGTTGTTGCCGAAGAAGTTGGTAATCTTGCGGCCATGAGTGGTGAAGCTGCCCATGGAATCACTGGGCTGATATCTAAAAGTATTGGCAATGTTAATGTTGTGCTTGAGGAAAGTACGGCCCAGATTAATTCTGTATTGTTAGTTGGTGAGAAGCAAACAACTGAAACTGGTGAAGTGGCTTCAGAATGTTTATCTTCTTTCGACTCAGTAATTACTTCGGTCAAGGAAGTTGAATCGCACATTAAAGAAATTTCTGTAGCCATTGAAGAGCAATACAGAGGAATTGAGCTAATCCAAGAAGCTATACACGGAACGGAACAATGTTTTCAAGGAAGTGAAATGCTCGCTCGAGAAACTGTGGATAATTCAAAATCTGTCAAAGAAAACGGTAATCGATTATCCCGTTTATCGGCAACAATCAAAGAAGTATTGCAAGGATAGAATTGTGAGCGCATGTCGCGCTTTAGTATATGGAGATCTTATGTTTAGAAATGTTCTTTTTTCTCTCTCTTTATTAACTTCTTTTTCTGCTTTTTCAGCAACAAAAGAAAATATGATTAGCTTTGTAAAAAATGCAGAATCTTTTATTAAAGAAAAAGGCTTTGAAGCTGCGTGTGCTGAATTCAATAAAACGAAGGAAGAAGGCGGAAAATATCAAGAAGGTGAATTGTATATTTTTGCTTATGATTTTGAAGGAAACGTTCTATGCCATGGCGCTAAGAAGGCCCTTATTGGAAAAAACCTGATCACATTTAAAGGTCCAGATGGAAAGTTAACAATCCAGGAACTACTGAACACTGCTAAAAAAGGTTCAGGTGAAGTTGTTTATAAGTGGGAAAATCCTGTTACAAAAACAGTTGATGATAAAAGTAGTTATGTTTTAAAAATCAACGATAAAGTTTGGATTGGCTCAGGTATCTATTTAACTAAATAAGAGAAATGATAAGAAGAAGTTGAAGCTGAATTTAATTAACCTTTATCTTCACTCTACTTCTTCTTAATCTGAAAATTGGATAGTATTTATGAGTAAGCTGAGCTTAGCTTCTAAAGTGTTTCTTATCGTTCTTATTTTTATTATGGCCAATGTTCTCGTGGCATCAATGGCATTAATTAAGATGAGAACCATCTCTTCGAAGATCCATCAAGTGGTAGATAGGGACGTCAAGCGTCTCCAGGGCGGAGAAGAAATTCGCCATCTTTTTAGCAGTTTAATCATAGACGAAAAAAACTCGATTCTCACCGATAAAACTGAAGAAATAGCGAAGATAAAAGTTAAATCACAAATTACTCTTAATCGACTTGACAAAAAAATTGATGAACTGCTGATTATTGCATCGGAAGAAGGAAGGAAAAATTTAGAAATGATCCGTTCTTTAAAAGAGGATTGGTTAAAAAACTATTTAAATATTCTTGAATTATCTCAAACGGGAAAAAAGCAGGAAGCTTCTCAACTAAGCATGGGGAAAGGGCGTGAAATTCGTTTAAAAGTAGAATCAGTAGTAGCTCAAATTGTTGAACGAAATCAAAAAAGAATGCGAGAAGCTGAATTAGAAACTGAAGAAGAATACAATTCTGCAGTCTATATAATGTTAGTTACCATTGGTTTATCATTATTTACTGGAATTTTATTTTATTTGTATACGATGAGAAAGGTCTCACATGCCATAGATGAAGTCATTCTCAACTTAAAAAATAATTCAAAACAAGTGACGAGTGCCGCTAATCAAATAGCACAATCTTCTGTTCTTCTTTCGAGCACAGCAACAGAACAATCCTCTTCCATAGAAGAAACTTCTGCTTCAATTGTAGAAATAAATTCAATGGTTCAAAAAAACGCAGAAAATGCCAGAAATAGTTCATTGATAGCAGGTGAAAGTAAAAGCAGTGCTGACCGGGGTAAAGATGTTGTTGCTGAATTATTAAGTGCCATCAAAGAAATTGATCATAGTAACTCTTTGATAAAAAACTCTGTCACTGAAAGCAATAAAAAGATTGGTGAAATTGTAGAAGTTATTGTTCAGATTGGAGAAAAAACCAAGGTGATTAATGATATCGTGTTTCAGACCAAGCTTCTCTCATTTAATGCATCAGTTGAAGCCGCTCGAGCAGGCGAGCATGGGAAAGGTTTTTCTGTTGTTGCCGAAGAAGTTGGAAACCTAGCAGACATGAGTGGAAAGGCATCCAAAGAGATAAAGGCAATGCTTGATGAGAGTATCCAGACCGTACAGAATATTGTTAGTGAAACACGTACAATGATCGAACAGCTTATTTTGCAAGGAAATGCCAAAGTCGAAAGAGGTGCAAAAATTGCACATGAATGTGAAAATGTCTTAAACGATATTGCTAAGAACATCGACAGTGTTAACGTTATGTCGCATGAAATAGCAGAAGCCTGCCAAGAACAAGCTCAAGGTGTTACGGAAATTACAAGTGCGATGTCTCAGCTGGAACAAATAACTCAGTCTAATGCTCATGCATCCGAACAAACGTCAGCTTCTGCTGAGCAATTATCAAATCAAGCAAATTCTCTGCAAGATTTGGTTGTAGTTCTCACAACAACAGTTAAAGGAGAAAAGGCAACGATAGAACAATCGATTGTAAAAAGTGAGATAAGGCCTAAACCTGATTTGAAGCCTGTCGTAGCAACGAAGGCCATAATAAGAGAAGAAATCAAGCACCCCTTGAAAGAAAATGTCGTTAAAAAAGAGAAACGTTCATCAAACGATGTTAAAATTCCGAGTCATGATGATCATCGATTTGAAGATGTTTAAGCATTTCTAGAATCATTATAGAAATAATCATTTTCAGTCAGAATCTTATTTGCAGATGACATACATCTTGTGACGATTCCAACACTATTAAAAAAGTTGTTAAAATTCTCCAGAGATTTAAGTTCATTAAACTCTATTAATTTCTCATGATAGTTCAAAGTTACAATCGTCGCTTCAAATTCCTGTATAATGAATTGAATCTTGTTGTCATGAGAGTTCTTGTGCTGATGTATATAGTTTTTTAGGAAAAGTGCAAACATTCTATTTATATTTAAAATTTCGTTTTGTAGTTTAAGAAATGAATTCATAACAATCCTCTTGTTGATTCACTTTATGAATCGGAGGATTGTTCGTTTATTTGATCTCTATTATTAATCTTGCTTGTAAAAGTGTTTATTCCAAAGCATGTAAACGATCACAAACTATCGCCATTCCACTTCACCAGTGCTCAAATGATAGAGTGCACGCATAATTTTAATGTCACCAGAATCGACAAGTTTTTTGATCATTTCAGAGCGATCAGATAGATCTGTGGCCACTCCTTCAACGTTAATCCAGCTTTCTACTAACAATCCATCAGTTCGTGACAATTCTGAAAAACGTTTTAAACGGGGGTGCAAATCACCAACGAGCTTATTAAGGGATGGGCTGCCAGCATCGCCGCCGTTTAAAGTTGAAAGAGCGGCCTTTACGGCGCCACACGACTCGTGTCCCATGACGAGAATGAGATTACTGCCGAGATGGGCGACGGCGTATTCAATGCTCGCGATGGCCATAGAATCAAGTGACTGACCTGCAGTTCGAACGACAAAAACTTCTCCAAGTTTTTGATCGAAAATGATCTCTGGTGGTACGCGCGAATCGCTGCAAGATAAAACAATGGCATGCGGTTTCTGACCTTCCGCTAATTTTTTAATCGTTGCTTGATCGATTCCATCTTTTCTCACATTACCTTTTAAGAAACGTTTATTGCCTTGTTTTAAAAGTGAGAGTGAGGCATCTGCACTTACCGGGCCTGATTCGCGCTTATGCTCATTGTGTTCCTTCTGTTGCTGGTGGTGCTCGTCTTTGGCAAAGGCTTGAGGATGAAGCGCAAAGGTGC
>CBIHOP010000075.1:0-11188 GCA_966211385.1 uncultured Bacteriovorax sp. | reverse complement strand
TTAACAGCTATCAGAAAGGGGCCTATGTGACTAGAGGGTGACTACAGCTCTTTGATGAGTTTTAGAACATCATCGTGGTGGGATTTGGTTTTGACATCATCCATTATATGCGTGATTTTACCGTCAGTGCCGATGATAAAGGTAATGCGATGAATCCCGTCATAAACTCGACCCATGAATTTTTTCTCGCCCCATACGCCGTATTTATCAGCGATGGCATGATCTGGATCTGAGAGAAGATCGAAGTTTAATCCTTCTTTTTCTTGAAACTTGAGAAGTTTCTTGGGTTCATCAGGACTGATCCCCAGAACGACAGTATTATTCTTCGTCCATTCTTTTTTGGTATCACGGATACCGCAAGCTTGAGTTGTACATCCTGGAGTCATCGCCTTGGGATAAAAATAAACAACAACATTTTTCCCTTTCAAATCTTTGAGACTAATTTTTTCTTCGTTTTGATTGAGAAGAGAAAAAGCAGGTGCATTTGTTCCAACTTTCGGAAGTTTCATTTTTAATCCTTACCAACGATCGCGCAATTCACGCAGTTTGAGAAAAACTGATTTTTTGTCATTATGAGAAAGTTCTAGGTTTTTGACAACTGTGTTTTCTTCCAGTCGCAAAAACATATTAATTTCTCTCTCTGTTTGCATTGAATTGTGAAAAAAAGTTTCATCGAGATTGAGCGATTTAATTTTTTCCAAGAAAGCTTTAGCTTTTAAATTTTCTTTCTCGATACTCATCGTGAATTCTAAATTGCGTTTGAGATAGTCGTGGCCCGGATAAATAATGACGTCATCAGGCAGTGTTGAAAAAATATTATCAATTGTATGAAACATGATTGTTGGGTCACCACTTTTACAATTCCCTACTCCGGCATTGAAAAAGCAATCTCCGGTAAAAAAGGCGTAAGGATGTCTATTTTTTTTCACAAGGACACCAATATGCGAAGCCGTGTGCCCAGGTGTATAAATACATTCCATCTTCCACTCCTCAAATTCATGAATCACTTCATGATGAAGTAAATCGCGCGATTTATGAGGAACGTGAGCATGGGGATGGGCCCAAACTTCACAGTGATGACGATCAATAAGCTCAGCATTTCCTGAGTGATGATCGCAGTGATCATGAGTTGTAATTATGGCCTTTAATTTTCGCTGACCTAGGGCAGCTTGAACCTCCGCAGCGCTGAAAGGATCAATACAAAAGATGGTGCCATCGGAAAAAGTGATGAGGTAGGAAAAGTTTCGTAGTGTATTCTTAAAGAAGATTTGCTCGACTTTCATAGTCCATACTATACTCGACGTACATCAAGCTTAAAAGCAAAGGATTCTCAAAAATGGATGCAAAATTTTTTACGACTCTGTTTCTCATTGTTCTTTCCATCAAAAGTGTTTTGGAAAGCGTGTTAGACAAAAGAAACATGAAACACATTCTGCAAAACCGCGACAAAGTTCCTGAAAAGTTTGCTGGTCACATTAGTCTCGCTGATCATCAGAAGGCCGCCGATTACTCAGTTGAAAAAATCAGAGCGAATCAAGTTTTTCATCTCATCGACCTTGTGGTTTTTTTAGGTCTAACCCTTCTTGGTGGTTTAGAACTTATTAATCGCGCCGTAATGGGCATGTCCGACAATCAATTGATTGATGGACTTTATTTCTTCGCACTTTTAGGAATCGTGACGTCGATTCTTTCACTTCCAAAATCTCTCTATTTTACTTTTGTGATTGAAGAGAAATACGGTTTCAACAAAACGACTGTTAAAACTTTTTTAAGTGACATGGTTAAGGGGGCACTACTCGCGGTTATTCTTGGTGGACCAATCGCTTATGCAATACTTTGGATTATGGAGCGACTTGGAGACAAATGGTGGATTTACGCTTTTGTTTTCCTGACAACAGTTCAGCTTCTGCTCGTTTTCATTTATCCGCGATTCATTGCACCTCTCTTTAATAAATTTTCTCCTCTTGAAGAAGGTGAAGTTAAAAATCGCATTCTCAATTTAATGGAGCGTTGTGGATTCCATAGTTCTGGAATTTTCGTGATGGATGCTTCTAAAAGATCCGGACACGGAAATGCTTACTTCACAGGATTTGGAAAAAATAAAAGAATTGTTTTTTTCGATACTCTTCTTAACTCACTTGAAGCAGAAGAAGTTGAAGCTGTTATGGCCCATGAATTAGGCCACATGAAAAAAAATCATATCATCAAGGGGATGATCAGAAGTTTTATCATTAGCTTTATCGGTTTTGCTCTTTTAGGTGCACTTAAAGATAACACTGCCTTTCTTGCAGGCCATGGAGTTCACACTGTGACGAATTACATGTCGCTTACATTGTTTTCGATGGTGGCAGGCGTTTATACTTTCCTTCTGACTCCAGTCTTCTCTTGGGCGTCAAGAAAGTATGAATACGAAGCGGATCATTTTGCGAGCGAAAATGCGAAGGCCTCAAAGCTTATTTCGGCCCTGGTGAAAATGTACAAAGACAATGCAAGTACACTCACACCAGATCCCATTTACAGTAAGTTTTATTTTTCGCACCCACCGGCAAGTGAGCGCGTTCGTTATCTTGAATCGCTCTCTCGTTAACTGTTAACCGTAATCCTTGCTTCGTTCATAATTGTTTTAAGATGATCGAAGTAAGGTTTACGATACTTTTCAATTTCATTATGGATTTCGTGATAAGCGCCGTCGAAAACTCTTAAGTTAAAAGATTTATCAACAGTGTTAAAATAATTAATCAGCTCTTTACTACCAACAATTCGATCTCCATTTCCTACCGTCACAAAACTAGGACATTTTGAACGAAGTGGCCGCGAGAAAACTTTCTGCGACGTCTTCATGAGCTCAAAAATTAATTTGGATTCAAGCTTCATGCAATTGAGTTCATCATTTTCGTAATCAGTTTTTACGCGAGCGTCATGGGAGAGATATTTTAAATCAACCAGATTTGAGAGTGGATGCGAATAAGGAATGTCGCAGAACAGTTGGAGGGCCTGCTGCGGAAGCACTTTTACTAACGTTCCGAGAAATCCATCAGCTCCAACTGGAGGCGCGTTGACGATCAATCTAATGGGGTAATTCGCTTCTTCAACATAATTTTGGATATAGGCACAGGTTATGAGTCCGCCCATGCTATGGCCGAAAAGAACGTGTTTATCCATGCGGTATTTATCTTTCAGGAATTGAACGATTTCTTTCAGGTCTTCCATGTATTCGCTGAAGTCTTTGACGTATGCGCGCTTTCCGGTGCTTCTTCCGTGTCCACGGAGGTCGTATTGAAAAATATTGAAGTCGTGTCCAAACATTTCCGGAAGATATTGATGACGTTCCATATGCTCGCCGATTCCATGAGTGGCGATAATCCAGACAGGTGAAGCAGACTCTTTGATTTTAACGTAGAGTTCAGCTCCATCGCGCATCTTTAAAAACTTTTTTTCCATGAACATGAGAGTGTCCTTTTTGTTTTGATATCCAAAAAGTTTACATGAGTTGGAAAGTTTTAGTTACAAGAATTTTTAAAATCTGAGTTGAGTTTAGTTGCAAGATAGCTAATCATTTTCCAGTTAGCTGGATTGGCATCTTCTTCTTTAAAACGGCAAAGATTATTGAATGTTTTTGCCACCGTTTCTTTTTTAAGTTTCATTTGTCCCATCGTCTCCAGGACACTGATAACGGTATGAGCGTCACTGTGAGCGAAGACTTCTTCGATATCGCTGGCGATCAATGCTTGATCTTTCTCGTTCCCTTTTTGCGAAAGTCTTACGAGGGCATCAGCTTTCGCCGTTCCTTTAAAGTATTGCGATTTTTTAAGTGAATCTTCAGTCGAAACATGAGCTGAACCAAACTGATTGATAATGTCCAGAGCTTCAACTTCCAGCATTTCCATATCTGATTGAGCGAGCTCTTCCATTAATTCCCAATTGACTTCGGAAGCGAGTGATTTATTTTTCTGCAGACTCTCTTTCATGATTTTCAAACTGCGATTCATGAGTATGTGAGCGGGTGTCCTTTGATCATCGAAATAAGGATCACCAGGTGATGACTCCATTCCACAAAAATCTTTTTTAAGGCAGCTATAAAGCTCAGGAAGATTGTTTTGAGCTGTTTTGAAGTATTGGGCAGCATTGCCTGCAGAGACGAGCTCATTAACGGGCACAGTATAGTCGTTAATCCCCTTCCACTCATCTGCTTTGATGTTTTCTGGTTTTAGTTGCTTTTCAATTTTTTCGAAATCTGTTCCCACAATTTCTTCTGGTGATTGAACAGGAGTTAAGGCCTGGGCCTCAGTTTTGGATTTACTAAAATACCAAACTGAAGCCAAGACCGAAAAAAATAATAGTGTGGGTAGGACAACTTTCTTCATTTTATACAATTACTTCAAAATTTTGCTTAGAGCTGTGCGGTTGTTAGTTCCGTTTTTCATGTTGCTTACGATTTCTTTAATAGCATCAGTTGTCGCAGCATCAAGTTTAAACGTGCCTACGATATCCACATTAAGTGATCCGTTGAAGTTAAGAATTTTATCCAGGTTTTTTGCGAAACCTTGATCATGTTTTACGTAAGGTGAAGCTGCATCAGCAAAACGACAAGTTTCTTTGATGTTTCCAGAGTTGTATTTTCCGGCCCAAACACCTCTGATTAAATTAACATAATTAATTTTTTTCTTTTTGAACATTGTTCCACCTTCAACGATACATTTGTATTCGTCGATGTTTCTGTACACAGGATTGAATCCGTTAAGGATGTGGCCCATACCGTAGTTCAATGTTTTTGAGATATCTTCATATTTTTTATTCGCTAGGAAATCGTCAAAGTGCCAACGAATACTTACTTGCATAATTGATAAATCTGAACCGTCTCCACCGCGAATCATTTGCGTCGCTTTATCACCTGATAAAGTTTCACAGTTAGGAATGAATGGAAGTTCTGGAGTTTTTAAATACTGTACGAAAAGTTTGTAAGTAGCGTCGCCTGCTTTTTTAATAAGCTCGCCATTGTTAACTTCTGTGCGACATAGATCTGTTCCTTGAACGCCTCTGTACTGAAGGTAAAGACCTTCGTGAAGAGGAACAGTAAGACCTAAAGTTAAGAATGAATAATAAGCCTGGAAATCACCTGCTTCTAAATAACGAGCAGCTTTAGCGTCAGCTTCTTTAAGAATGTATCTTACGACATCTGAAGCATACTTAGTTTTTGTTGCTGCATCTGACGTGTCGACATAGACAGGTCCTTTGATAGCTACAGCAGGATTGATTGTGTACATCATGCGGTCTAGGTTCTTGTTGCGAGCGTCTTGCGAAAACGCTGGTGTCGAGAGAAGTGTAAGTGCGGCGAATGCTGTTAATAATTTAGTTGTCATTTTGGATACCCCCTAAAATTTTGAATTTTGTATCCATGCAGTTTTGCTTAATCAAGGAACAATGTATTTTTTTTATGGGGTGTAAGTTTTTCACAGCAAATGTTTTTCCCCTTGAGAAGCTCTGTTTGCAGCGCTAAAAGGTGCCACATTCGACCGCTTAGTACCCAAAAACCCTTGTGGAGGACTTACTTATATGGACAAAAAACAAAATCAAATCGTATCTGCAGCATTGCTTGCTCTTATGGTTTCACCACCTGCGTATACACAGAGTGTAGAGACAACGCCAGTAGTTGAAGCTGTCACGGCACCAGTTGTTACTCCCGCTGCTGAAACAGTAACTCCTGCAAGAGTGTTGGTTGCGAATAAAACTTATTATGTCTCAAACAATGGTCTTCGCGTTCGTGCGACTCCTGAAGATTCAGGGAAAACGCTTGGTCTTTTAAGTTTAAACGAAAGAGTAAGAATCATTAATCCTGAAACAATTTACAACGGAAAATATGTTCAGGTTGAGATCATCAAAACTGTGAACAAAATTACTCCAGCTGAACAATACTTTGTTTCAGCAGAATATCTTTCAGAAAAATTTGTTGATTACAGAGAATTTAACGGAAAATATTTCGTTGTTGTAAACGTAGCCACAGAAACTCTTCGTCTATATGAAAGATCTTGTATGGCCAACGTTTGTTCAAACAAAATGTTGATGGAAACTGAAGTTGTTGTTGGTGAAGACCGTGACCACGCAAAAGAAGAAAAAGGAAAAGGACGTTCAATCCTTGGAAGTTACCGTGTAACTGGCTGGTCGAAATTCTATCAAGATGCTGAAGGACACTACCCTTCTTGGTATAAAGATGGATATCCAGAAGTTCCAAAAGTCGGAACAGGATTCAATGAATGGTTCAAAAAACAATATATGCCCGTTCTACCTGACGGAAAAGTTCACGGTGGTATGAGAGGAGCTTTTGGTTGGTATGCTGCTTTCGTAGCTCCATCAGCTTACGGACAATGGACACACGGAACGATTGGATGGGGAGCCGATAAAGATGCTTACATCAAAAAGACAAAAAAATTAATTACCAACATTTTCACAAATCCAAGAAGCTCTGGTTGTACACGTAACAATAACGAAGCTATTGCTTACATTTCATTGAAATCGGTGCTCCGATCATTAAAATCTATGCAAAAGAAGCTTTAATGGATCCTACTCTTTCGAACTATCCAGAAGAAACAAAAGAGTGGAACTATGTTCTTACGAAAAAAGCTGCTGAGAAATCTGATCGTGCTGAAGTTCTAAAATCACTTGGCTTAAAAGATGCTGACCTTGATTCATTCTGGCAAGCAAAGCAAGCTGGTGGAGAACTTATCTTAGACCCGAAAAGCCCGCTTAATCAGGTTTTAGAAGTTGGTACATATGCTATTGATACGAAGCCAGATGTTATTGCCTATACTCCTGGAGAACGCCTAGGAAAGCTTGAAAGAGCTGTAGGAAGAAAAGGAAACGTATACGGTGTAAAAAGCACTGATATGTCAGAGGGTGTTTACTACGTAGACGCTGGTATCCTTGAAAATTACCATCATCCAAAAGCGATTTTAGAGACTGGTGGCTTCCCTGACGAAGTTACTCCTCCATGGATGACTCTTAATTAAAAAACTGCAAATATGACCGTTTTAAGGCCCCTATTGAATAGGGGCCTTTTTTTTTGTAGACTAGTATCCTAACTACTCGGACGAATGTCCGATTAAGGATATCCCAATGACGACGACTGCCTTTAAAGCTTCTCATGACCTCTTGAATTCCCTCTCATTTTGCGTTTTCGACCTGGAAACCACTGGTGGAAACCACGTTAATGACAAAATCATTGAAATTGGTCTCGTACGGGTTGAACATCTCGAAATCGTGGCCCAAAAAAGTTTTCTTATAAAGCCCGAAATGCAGATTCCGGATTTCATCCAAAAGCTCACAAGCATTAAAGAAAGTGATGTTAATGATGCTCCA
This sequence comes from uncultured Bacteriovorax sp., assembly GCA_966211385.1. Lineage (GTDB taxonomy): Bacteria > Bdellovibrionota > Bacteriovoracia > Bacteriovoracales > Bacteriovoracaceae > Bacteriovorax. The sequence goes on along the minus strand of CBIHOP010000075.1, from coordinate 3,835 downwards.
TTAATCGAAGATGTCATTGATGAGATTCTCGAGTTCATGGGAGAATCGATCCTGGTGGCCCATAATACTTCTTTTGACGTGCCTTTCTTCAACTCTGTACTTAGACGACTCAATCGTCCTGAGCTTTCAAATAAAGCGATTTGTACGAATCTCATGACGAAGTATATGATTCCCAATCTGCTCAGTTCGAATCTCAATTACATGAGCAAGATTTTTAATCTCAAACATCAAAAGGCCCACCGAGCGCTGGACGATGCCAAAGCTTCGGCGGAATTGTTGTTGAAATACCTTTCTATTTTCACCCATAAAAATATTCAGAAAGTGAACAGCCTCTATTATCCAAAAAATAAATTCGAACTCGATCGAATTAATCACAAAAAGAGCGTTCCTTTTTCTGAAATTGAAACTCAGATCAATGGACTTACCTCTCCATTTCTTCTCACTTTAAAAGGTGTCGAAGGAGTTGTGTTGTTCTCTTTCCCTTGTCATGGATCGGCCGAAGAAAAAAAATTCATTCTCTCGAGAGTCAAAGAAATCCCTTACGAAATTTTAACTTTAAAACTTATTGGCCCGTACTTTCAAGGCCTCATTGAAATGTCTTCTTACTATTATAAAGTAAGTGAACAGCTTCAAATCCAGACGCTTGAAAAACTTTGCGAATTTAACGATATCGATAAATCTTCACTTTCAAATGTCGCTCAGGAAGCTCCCGCTGATTTTGTGATCCTCAATCACCTCATCCCTGAGCAATATGTGATTTATCCTCTCAACTCTCTCCACCAGAAAATGGAATTGGTTTTCCGCTACCCTACTCATCAGAATAAATTAGTTCAATACATCAACTCAAAAAGTGCACGCTTGAACCAAGGAAAGTTGAAAAAAGATCATCTTCCACCACTCATTACGTCTTTTCTTTATGCTTATCTCAAGAAGCATAAAGACAGTATGCTCATTCAGCGTTCAGCACAAAAAATTACCAATGCGGATATCAAAGAACCGATTGAGAAATTCATTGCGGACAATCCTAACACTTATCAGTTTCCGCAAATTTATTTGTAATTAAGAACGATAGATTAAACGAAGCTCTTGTTTCATGAAATTGATTTCGAGTTTTTCGAAAATAAGAAGATGCTGAATCAGCTTTGATTGGGCAATCTTCTCTTCGTACTCAAAATCATGATCAAGGCGAAGAATGATTTGATTTGAAAACTCGAGAACGTCTCCCGATAACTGGCCTTGTTGATTCTGGGTAATGAGCCGGTGGTGAGCAAAAGCAGTCATTAGCTCTGAACAAATGAGATAGAGAATCATCGACATGATCGAAGTATTTACCTGATGAGAAAAGCGCTCGAGCGTTGGCGAGTATCGCATATCGAGACGAATGTTCGATTCAATCATACGAAAGCGCAGCAGGTTGATGGCCTGATCGAGAGAATCTTTAATCGAAGGAAGTGTCGTAGCACTTGGTGAAAACTTTGAAAATCCCAGAAAAATATCTACGAGTTCTTTACAGCGTTTTGCTCCGTTTTTCATATCGTCTAAATCAGATTGAGCTTCAGGCGTCCAATCATCTTCTAGTGATAACAATGAAAGTGCAGCCAGTATCCCTGCTAATGGGTTATTCAACTCGTGAGCAATCGAACTTGAAATAATTCCGAGATCATCAACATTGGCCGTTTTTTTGGCCCCTACTTTTTGAATCTGTTCTTTTTCGGCGGTGTAAAAAACAAAATATGAAACGTCGATTAAATTGATGGGAAAATCAATACGTCTGACTTTATAAAAATGTTGATAGAGTTCAACACTTTCTTGGTCTTTAAAACGCTGGCATTCTTTTGGCAGCAGTCCAATTTTTGCAAACGATTCATTGTAAATGAGAAGATCTCCCATGCTCGAAATAACGGCCATGGGGTAAGGAATTTTGGAAAAAATCTTTTTCCAAAAATCAACTTCTCCATCACTCTTCACCATTTTTTGATCTAGTAAACCAAGAGTTCTGTGGATCATACTGAGAATCAATTCCAACAATGGTCCATCTTTATCAAAATCATACGATTTAAATCTGATGCATAAAAATTGTTCAACCGCTGGAAGTTTAAAAAGCAAAGTTTGTTCATCAATGATGAAATCTTCCGTGAGGAGCTGATCATGGTTGAACAGCGTAAACATCGCCAGATCACTGTTATTCTTTTTAGCGAACGTTTTGAAATGTTCATTCCAATTGTCGATTTGATCTTCTTTCAGCAAAAGGACTTCAAGCTCCAATAGAGATTCATAGAGACGTTGAAAATCAGGATGTACACTGCTCACCGACTTCACTTCTAGTTTTTCTTTCACATCTTCATAGAAAGAAATACTTTCTTTTAAACGTTCTTGAATCGCTTGTCTCTTTTGCGCGAGATGGAGCGTTTCAAAAAAAGAAATGATCTCTTCGTAAGCATTAAAATTCAGTCGATTCAGCGCCAGCGAGCTCGGCTGTTGATCTTCCGGTACAATGATAAGTTTGTTTTTAAATCGGGAAACTTTTCTAAGATTCTTGGTTTCACAGAAAAAAATAACCGAAGCCGATTCATCGATTTCTAGAAACGAAGTTTGAAATTTTATTTTTTCTTCTTGAAGAACGCGCACAAGCAACGCTGATAAATCTTTTGAAATCAACGCTGGGTCTATGACCAGAGGGACTTTGCTTTTAAATTTGTATTTCATGGGAAAAGCTTACGTTTCTTTAAGTACTTTTCTTGTACCATCATGGAAATGTATGTTCAATGCGCGTCCCGCTGGGAATTGATCAAAATCAGCTCCTGAAGCAACTACTTTTCCAGGTTCTGATTCCACATATCCATATCCTCGTTCAAGAACGTTTTTCGGATTGAGAACTTTTAAAAGTCGCTGGCCTTTATCCAGACGATTTTTGAATTCTTGAGTCTGTTCTTTCATGGCCTGCTGTAAGCTTTGAATCTGGTCATCGAGAGCAAGATAAAATTCATGGATTTTAGTTAATTCATGCAAACGGTTTTGAATTTTACAACGAGTGAGTCTGCGCTCGAGTCCGCCAAGCTGACGAAGAATAAGGTTCAATACATTCTGTGGATGAGCGTGTTTTAAACGGTTATTGAGACGGGCCGATCTTAGCTCCATCAAACTTAAGAGTCTTCGTTTTAAAGAAAGCATACGGTCTTTAATCATCGTTTGATGATGGGTCAGCATTTCAGCTGCGGCCGATGGAGTTTCTGAGCGATGATCACTGACAAAATCGGAAATAGAAAAATCTACTTCGTGCCCAACTGCTGAGATAATCGGAATTGGACATGCGTGAATATCATAAGCAAGTCCTTCATCATTAAAGGCCCATAGATCTTCAAGTGATCCGCCTCCGCGTGCGAGAACGATGACATCAATTTTCTTTTCAACGGGTGCATTGAGAGAATACTTAATCACATTGTGAAGTGAAGCTCGAATGGCCTTAGGCGCTTCATCACCCTGAACAAGAGTGGGAACAACAAGGACATCCATCCACAGCGATCGACGTTTATAGATATTGAGAAAGTCCTGCAGGGCCGCTCCTCTTTGAGCAGTAATGATAGCGACTCTTTTTGGCATTGGAGGAATTGGTTTTTTATGTTCGAGATCGAATAGACCTTCAGCGGCCAGTCTTCTTTTTAATTTTTCGAATTGTTCTTTGAGATTCCCAAGTCCCTTCGGAACAATACGTTTGACGATAACTTGAAAAGTTCCGCGCTTGGGATAAACATTGACGTCCCCCATAACGATGACATTGTCGCCATCTTTAATCGCGCGCATTTGAGGGTTACGAAGAGCATCCATTTTGAAAAGA
>CBIHOP010000074.1:0-11248 GCA_966211385.1 uncultured Bacteriovorax sp. | reverse complement strand
TAGTTAATAACATCAACATTACTTTCAACAGCGTAGCGAAGAGCTTCTACAGTTGAGTTAAGATTATCTTGTCCTGAAGCTGCAGGATTGTAATATTTTAAAGCTAAAATTTTAACGTCCGGATCAATACTTTTGATGATTCCGGCAACGTGAGTACCGTGCCCATGCTGATCCAGTGGAGCACCTTTTGATTTTTTATCTTTTGAAAAGTCGACACCAAAATTAGATGTATCTACTTTACCCGAACCAACAAAGATGTTCTTTTCAAGAAATGGATGTTCCGGATCAATCCCAGTATCAACAACTGCGACAACGATTTCTTTTTTCTTTTTAAAATGTTTCCAAGCTTCAAGCAAATTAATGCTTGCTGGATTTTCAGGGTTGATCCCCCAACTAACGTAGTTAGAAGTTAAATCTTTAACGTCGAAATAGATTTTTTCATCTGATTTTTGTTCAAGCTTCTTGGGTTGAACAAAAGTTGATGAAGCAGTCTGAGACATTGCCGAAAAAGACAAGGTCGCCAAAACGTTCGCAACTACAATCTTCCTGATCATTGATTTGATGTTTTGTTTTTTCATGGTCATCCCTTAAAATTTCACGCGAATTTCTTTCGCTTAAACTGTTCTCTCCCTAACAAAGCAAGCCTCTTGCCAAGCTCAATCCCTTCGTATCCAAGGTGTTAGAGAGAGAAATCCATCCTAGGCCGATAAAAAAATAGAGGGCCGTCTAAACTTTAAACAGTGATCTCAGCGTACTGTCTTAGATTTGGATAGTAACCCCTAAAAATGAAAAATCCCCCGGAGAAACCTGATCAGTGAAAAAGTGACACTGATTCAGTTGGCGAGGGCTTTGCTTAGTGTAAGAAGTGAGAGTCACCAAAGGATGGTGATGAACAAGGAAGATATTCATGAAGAATAAATTGTTTAGAAGCTACTTTTTCCTAATGTTAGGTCTCATGACCTTTGTTTCACTACAAAGCCGTGGATTAACTCTATAAAGCAGAAATTATAGCGTATCTATTATTAGAAAACCTGAAGAACGCTTCCCTATAGAACCTACTTAATCTGGTAAAGGCAAAAAAATCATCAAGCGAGTCTATAAATCTCGAAATCTTTGTTAAGGAAAGAGCGGGCACTTTAATATCTGAGGACCATGCTCAGTTTGCACTGTAATTTCAGGTGAAAAAACATCATATTTGAACATTGGTTTTTGATACCTGTCTAATAGAGTTGGTGACAACTTGATCTTAGGTGATGTCGAAATATCCTGAGTGAAGCCTACCAAATGGGCCTCTGTGAATCCGGCCTTATGCAACTCAACTTTTATAGATTCTATGATAACTTCGTCAGCAATAATGAGCCAGGGGCCGTTAGTGCTCGTAGTATAGTTCTTGCGTGGGTGGTTGAGAATTTCGACATTATCAAAGCGCATTTCATCAAGTTGTAAGTTGATCTTACTAGCTTCTGAGACTTCACTTAGAACACTTAAGCCTGGTCCACTCACATCACTGATGAAGCTTATATGCTCAAGATAGTTGCTAACGATCTTACTCATAAGAATGTGAGGAGAAGTGAGTTTTTCAAGAACTTTCATTCTTTCAGCAGCGATTTTTGGATCTATACTTTTTTTAAGGAATTGAGATCGGTGAACACTTAATAAACCTAAATCACCTAGGTTGTGTGTGATAAGAATCTTCTGATTACTTTTTACAGATTTATATCCAGGGTTTTTCTTTTTCGATTCAGCACTGACCGTTGCACCAATGAGGTGAGCGCCAATATTCAATGGTCCTTGATCGATGATCTCAACATCCACGTGGCGTTCACCCATGAATTGAAGATACATGTTAAATGCGTAATGAAAAGCATCTACTTGTTCTGGGGTGCCATCATAGACCGGATAAATTTTAATGTTATTAAATCCACCATAAATCAGAAGATCGTTGAGAGCATTATTGAATGCGATAAAAACGGATACAGGAGAGTGTGGTTCAAGAACTGAATCTCCCGTTACGATTGTGTCGTTATTCAGCAAAGTAGTACTGTTTTGTTCTTCACCAAGCTCTACAAAATCCAGACAGAGAAAATGTGCACTTCCCTGAATACTATGTCCTTTTCCAATGGTGAGATTAAGAGAAGGGAATTTTTGTTGTAAACGATTTAACAAATCGAAAAAATGTTTTTGATCATGTTCAAATTGCGACTTTAATTGATCGAAAGCCTTATAGAGATTAAAAGATGAAGAATATAATTCGATAAGAACTTCGGGCTTTTTTTCAGAGAAATATTTTTCCAGCTCTAATTCAACCAAACTCCAATTCATTTCATTGAAAACAAATCTTTTTACGTTGAGAATTTTGCGATTAACCTGGAAACAATCACGACGCTCCTGTACTTCTCTCTCATTAATAATCCGAAGAGTGGGGTAAACAATGTGATCAAGATCAATTTTTACGCCGCAACCACATGGTCGCAATGGAAGATCTGGAGACACTCTGTGAAGATCATCGAATTCTTTTAACGTTTGATTATCTAGAGTCCATCCACTGAGATGATTAAAATCCTTAGAATGACTTTTCATGTTTATGCCCTCAAAGCAATGATAACGACTCCACCAAAAATGAGAACGGCTCCAATTAAAAGATTTCTCGTAATCTTTTCAACTTGTCTTAAAAAGATCCATGAGAAGAAAATAACAAAGAGAGGCGTTGTGGCCAACAACGGTGCGACTATGGATACTTTTGATTTCTTAAGAGCTATTAGGTCAATGATGTCGGTAATACCAACCATGCCGCCAGCTAAAAGCAAGTAGCGTAGCGAATCGCGATTGATAATAATTCGCTTGTAATTTTCTTTATAGATGAGAAAAATTGAGAACACAATTATTGCTGATGTTGCAGCAGTCGTTGCAGCCGCAAGTGAAGTAATATCTAAATTCATTCCTATCTTTCTTAAATTTGATACGAGACCTGCAACTACGGCCGCAACAAATGGGTAAAGCAAATCTGAAAATTTAAAAACTTTTTCGCCGTTATTATGATGAGCATCGCGACCTAAGAACCAGGCACCCAGAACAATTAAAGCGGCAGCGATTAGGGAATATTGGCTGAATTGTTCGTTGAAAAAAATAAAGGCGAAAACAACGGCGAATAATGGTGTTAACGAGCGAATAGTATCAGATCTGGCCGCGCCTAACTTTTCAACTCCTATATAAGTCATATAACGGACAAACGGAGGTGCAATGACTCCAATGGCAGCAAAAAAGAGTAAACCTTCTGTGGAATATCTTTGTTCGTTAATGTCACTGAAGAAAAAGACAGTGAGAACCAACCAACCAAAAAAAAGTGAATACACCATTCCGGTAATTGCATTGGATTGGCTTAAACCTTTTTTCAAAACAATTCGTGAGAGTGCGGTGATGATACAGGAAATAATAACAAGAATGATAATATTTAATTCGTTCATTTCTGAGAAGCCTCAAAGCCATCTTTCTCGAAGATGTTATGGTAATCAATTATATATTTAACCATACTCGCGCGATTGGCTTCTTTTTCCGAGACTGACTTTAGTTTCTCAACATTGTCGATTGCAAATTGCATGCGATTTTTTTCACTTTCAGTCGTAGCAGAGTTTTGATGTTGTTTTAACGAATTTAAAACGTTGTTGATAATTCTTAATCTTTCCATTGGCGTAGGCACACCACCAAGGGCCAGGAGCGGAACAATGCTCACATAATGTTTTATCGAAATATCTGGATTGATTTGTGCCTGGGGTTCTGATGGCACGCTCATCTGAGAGAGTTTCAGTTCCACGCTCTGAATTTTTTTCGATAAAAACGCCATATTCTCTTCATAGGTTTTAGTAATATCGTCTTTCAACTTTATTTTTTCTTCTTTAGTAGACTCGATATATTCGTAAAATTTTTTAAATTCTTTTGGTGCTTGCTTTTTGCGTTTTAACATTTTTGGTATGAAGTCCTTCGGATGACTTTGTAACATGTATTCAGCTGTGGAATACCAAGCGATCGAAGCAAAATTGTTACTTGAATACATAAATTTATTATCAACATTTGGTTGAAGAATTTTTTTAAACAGATCATCGGGCATTTGATTATAGAAAAGTGCCATTGAATAGAGTGATTGAATATCCAGAGTGAGTTTTCTTCTGATTAAAGATCGTTTTGCAACTTCGGCATTATCAGTAAAAGCGATACCTTTTTCCAGGCCTTTTAAATAGATGTCATAGGCCAGGTAATCATTCCAGAAATGGAAGTATCCGGCGTCAGCGATATGGGTGGCCATCGGAGAATTGTAATCTGTCGTTAAAGTGTCATGACCAAGGAGAAACCAGTTGATTGAATTATCAATTCTTAGAATTTCAGTGAAATTTTCGGTATCACTGGGAAAAATAAACTGCTTGGGATGAACATGATGATTTGTCATCAAATAGGAGAGCGCATGTTGCTGGGCCATGTATTGATGCGCTTTTGGACTTAGATTTTGCAACGAAACGTATTCAGATTTTGTAGGCACCAAACGCTGAAGAGAGCCAGTAAGCCATTCACCATTGAGGTTGAAAGTCGCATAGTGAATTTCAGGACTATCAATTCCGAGGTAGAGTCCGACACGGTAAATTGAAACGGCTCCATCCATTGATGATCCCATACCTGTCTTAAATAGCCATTCTTCGCCATTTTGGTCTTTCAAGAGGACTTTGTATGTCATCGAACGTTTGAGTTGTTTATCGGCTAAAGAGAAGCGTCTGCGGGCCATTAAATCTGATTGCAGACTTTCTAGTTTTTCGAATTGTTGTCGATATTTTTTAAGATCAACGGCGGAAAATACAGATGAACAACTTAAAATAAGCAGTAGGGACAGAATTAATTTTTTCATGTCCTAAATTTTTACATTTGTGGGAAAAAAGTCAAGGAAGGGAAAGTGAGTATAAAAAAAGAAAGCCGTTGATTAAACGGCTTTGATGAATTTTTGATTTTCGCGTTCTTGTTCTTCAGCGTGAGTAATACAAAGAGTAGTCCAAGGTTGGTTTTCCAATCTTTTTTCACCGATTGATTCATCACACTCTTCACAGTGGCCGTAAGTCCCTTGTTCAATTCTATAAAGGGCCTCATCGATTGCCTTCAGTTTTGAAAGCTCTCTTTGGCGCATATTAAATGTAACTTGTTGGTTGATTACAGAAGTCGCCAAATCAGCTTCGTCTGATAAATCGTCTGATGAGACAGTTAAGTCATCAATTGAACGCAGAATACCCCCGTTCATGATTTTCATCTTGGCTTGAAGGAGGAGGGTTTTAAACTTTTCCATAAGATTCTCCAAAAATACTTCAGTCAATGAGAGCGTTTTCCACGCCTAAATAACCGAGCGTGAAGGAAACTTATACTATTCTACACTGTAATTTTAAATTGACACAAGGGAAAAAACTACCATTACCTTTCATCTCTGGCTGAGATTTTGACAGCAGCTCGAGTGTCATTGTCAAAAAAGTTTACAACTTTTCACTCAGTCATTAATATTGGGGAAATCTAATAGAGCGGAGTGAAAAATGTTTGCAGAAGAGTATCTGGCCCTTGTTCGTGAATGTCGTGACGAAGAAAAAATGTTCCAATTTTTGAAAGAAGACAAACCAGGCGTAGCGCTTGAATTAGCAAAATCTAAAAACGTTACTCCACGTATTTTAGATATTCTTACTCGTCACGTTTCGATTACTGTGAGACATGAAGTTGCTAAAAATCCACTGACACCAGTTGAAACGCTCAAGCGTTTGTCTGAAGACAAAGATATGCTTGTTCGCGATTACGCTCGTCGTACTTTAAAAGATCTTCAGTAAAAATTTTATTGAGCTGGCGCTGTTTTATTGCGCCAGCTTCTGCCTTCACGATTCTTTGCCGTCTTCTGCCATTTGTTTACAGCATTTTGATGATTCTCATAGTCCACAGAAAAAATGTGGGTGCCATCGTTTTGACTGACAAAATACAGAAATTCATGCTCGGCGGGCGTTAATACTGCTTTGATGGATTCAATACCTGGGTTGCTGATCGGACCAACTGGAAGCGCTTTGATAGTATAAGTATTGTACGGTGTAGGGTTAAGAAGATCGGAGCGTTTAATGTTTCCTGTATAGCGCTCATACATTCCATAAATCGTTGTCGGGTCTGATTGCAATCTCATTTTTTTTCTTAAACGATTATGAAAAACTCCAGCAATAATTGGTCTTTCACTTTTATCACCAGTTTCTTTCTCTACAACTGAAGCAAGAGTAATAATCTCTTCTTTTGTTAATCGGTGAGGACCGAATTTTTGATTATTGAAATCAATACCGGCCGTCTTTTTCTTAAATTGGTTAACCATCGCCTTAATCACTTGCTCGGCAGGTAAATCAGGAATGAAGTCGTACGTTTCAGGATAGAGATATCCCTCTACTGTATCACCTTTAATTCCAAGTGAAGAAACAAACACTGGATCTTTTGCAAGTGCGACGAATTCACTGTAAGAAGTGATCTCTCTTTCTTCCAGCATTTTTCCAATTTCATAAAGATTTTTACCTTCAGGAACGGTGAAGAGCGCGCTCAGGCTCTTTTCATTGATAAAAGTATTGTAAACATCGATGAGATTGGAATTTGTCTTGATTTGATAGCGTCCGGCACGAAATTTATTCATCACTCCTTTAAACTGAGAATAGCGATGAAACAATCTTGCCGAAGAAATCAGCTGAGATTTTTGTAAGCGAGAGTTGATTGAAGCGAAATTTTCGTTCGGTCGAATGGAAAAGATCACATCAGGACCTTGGTATCTCCACATATATGCTGAGTAATAAACTTTGATCCCTACTAACAAAAGAGCAAATAGAGGAGCGCCAACTAAAAATAAGTAATGGTTTTTTTTCATAATGAATTTAGCTTAAATGACATTGGAGTTTTTTCAAGGCGGAAAGAGAATGATGACCGTGTTAAATGCTCAACCATGTCATCCGCGAATAAAATCTTCCAGAATAATAGTCGCTGAAACGCAATCAATCTGCGTTACATCTACTTTAAAATTGAATTGAGGGGAGTTTTTCATTTTTTCTTCAGCGGCTTTAGTCGTTAAAGTTTCATCCTGTTCAAAAAATTGAAGGTTGGGGTGTAGTCTCTTAAGTTCTTCACCTAAACTTCGAATTTTTTGTGTGTTCTCTGTCTCTTTCCCATCCAGCAGAAAAGGAACCCCGTAGACGATGATGTTAACGTCTTCATTTCTGATTAGCTCCGAAAGTGCGGCAAAAAATGACGAGGGACTTTTAACAATAATTTTTTCGGCCATTAAGGGATAGGGATCACGTCCTGGTGTAAAGAGCGCAGTCCCAATAACTTTAGATCCAAAGTCGATTCCTAAGAGCGTCTGGCCTTTAAACTGCGTAAAACGAGGATAGTGCGAATAATCGAGCATAATTGAGCATATCTTCAAGTGAGCATTTTGTCACAAAAGAAGTTGAGTTTGTCGTTGCTTCAAAGGCCAATATTGAGAACAATAGATAAGGTAATCATTTAGCATGGAAGATAAAATGAGCCGTACGAAATCTCTAAGTCTGGCCTTTGTAGCAGCAATCATCGTTCTGATAATTGTTCAATTCTCAATTTTCAATACGAATAAAATCTTATTAAGAACAATTCAGGATCATGAGCTGCAAGATGAGCAGATAAAACAAGTCTACGTCATCTTCGGATTAGTAAGAGATATTGAAACATCGTCTCGCGGTTTTATGCTGACTGGGAATACGAAATTTCTTGAACCACATGATGAAGCGTTGAAAAGAATTCATAAAGAACTGGCAGATCTACATGCTTTAATTCCAGCAGAACAATTTTCAAAAATTTCTGCACTCGTCAATTCACGTTTTGCCTATGCGGAATCACTCATTGATAAAAAGAAAAGAAATGAACCAATATCACTGAGAGAACTCCAAGAAGGAAAAGACATCATGGATGATCTTCGCGCGGAGATCAAAAAGTTTGAAGTTATTGATGAACGTCTTTCCAAAGAAAGAAACTCAATTCTAAAACGCAATTCAGACTGGACTTTTTATTTTATCCTTGGCGGTGTTTCATTATCATTGATAGTGGTTTCGATCAGTGGTTTTTCAGCAATGGGCGAATTGAAAAAACGTAAACAAGCTGAACACCATCTTTCCCTCGCACTTGCTACATCGGAAGCCATTTCTAATAACATGAGAATGGGAGTTATTGCCCTTGATAAAAAACAATCAATTATTTTTGCCAACTACAAGGCCCTGAGTCTCACAGGCTTTACTGCCAGTGAGATGGGAAATGTTTCTATTGAAACGGCTCTCAAGGTTCTCAATATTAAGCCATCTGAACTCAATCTTTTTTTGGTTCCTGATGTGACTGTGTCTCAGAATTTTGAAATGAGAACGGTGGATGGATTACAGACAATTAAACTCACTGCATCTCCTCTCTACAATAAAGGCAACATCGAAGGAAAAATTATTGCCCTTTTCGATATCACAGAAGAAGTGACAAATTTGAAAGAACTAGCAGTCGATCGTGAAATGGCCATCAATGCTTCGAAAGCGAAGTCTGATTTCCTGGCCAAAATGAGTCACGAAATCCGAACTCCGCTCAATGCTATTTTGGGTGTTGGCGAAATTATGAATTCGACAGCTCTTTCTCAAGAACAAAAAAGATGCATGGAGATTTTCGAGAGATCATCCCAAACACTTAATAATCTCGTGAATGACATTCTTGATCTTTCTAAAATCGAAGCTGGTAAACTAGAGCTGAATGAAAATTTATTCTCACTCAAAAACCTAGTGAATAGCTGTAAATCGATTATCGATTTCAGGGCCAGTCAAAAGGGTTTATTGTTCATGGTGGATCACCAGTCAAATTATGATGACTTCCTGGGAGATGAAGGTCGCATAAGACAGGTTGTTCTAAACCTATTAGGAAATGCGATCAAGTTTACTGAAAAAGGATCAATCACATTAAGAGTAAATTGTTATCCTAAAGAAAATGGCAAAAGAGAATTAGTATTTGTAGTGACTGATACGGGAAAAGGCATTTCAAAAGAAAATGTCAGCAAGCTCTTTACAAATTATCAACAGGAATCAAACCGCATCTCAAGTGAATATGGTGGTACTGGTTTAGGATTATCGCTTTCAAAAGAGCTTGCACAGTTAATGGAAGGTGATATTGAAGTTCAATCTACCGTTGGAATGGGAAGTGAATTCACATTTAGATGTCAGGTTAAGGTTTCAATGATTCCTTTTAAAAAGACTGTTGTTGATGAAGATGCAGTTATCAAGCCTTTAAAAATTTTACTCGTCGATGATAATCCGGAGAACCGTTTTATCATTAACCGTTATTTGCAAAATCATCCTGTGAAATTATATGAAGCACATGATGGTCAAATGGCCTATGAGATGTGTACGAAAGAAAATTATGATTTTGTTTTTATGGATATCAATATGCCAGTGATGGATGGCATCGAATCAACGGCAAAAATCAGAGAGTGGGAAAAAACTAATGGTCAACCTCGCAGGATTATCATCGCTCTCAGTGCAAATGCCATGAGCCAGGAATATCATCGCGCGATGGAAGCTGGTTGTGACGATTATCTTACGAAGCCACTCCCTAGAGCGAAACTTCTTTCAACATTAAAAGTATGGCAACACAAAGTTCCTTATCGCGCTCCCGAGCCAACACCTGAACCAATAAAAGTAGCTGCAGTGGAGGATGAGGAAGAGTTGGACGAAGAGATCATAGCCATGATTCCCACTTATTTGGAAAACCGACGTGGTGACATTATAAAAATTGAGAAAGCGATTCAGGATGAAGATTTCGCAACATTAAATCGTCTCGGCCACAACATGGCCGGTACAGCGAAAAGTTACGGCCAATATGAATTAGAAAAAATTGCCAGACTCTTTTATCAAGCGGCAAAAGATAAAAATGTTGAAGAAATGGTAAAGCAAAAAGAAGCCATGAAAACACTGTTAGGATAATTAAAAATGGTTTTGAAGAAAAAAACGATATTAGTGATTGACGATGATCCTGACTTTAGAAATTTTGTTCGCGTTCTGCTTGAATCAAAAGGGATGGAAGTCATAGAAGCATCAACATTGGAGGAAGCTCACAGTAAACTTCAAGAGAGAACACCAAATATTATTCTTTTGGATATGGAGCTTGAAAATGAAAGTGGTATAGATTTTCTTCAGGAGCGAGCGATTAAACCGGGCTTAACTCGCATTCCGGTCGTTGTCTGCTCATCTCAAAATCTATCAACAGTAGTATTAGAGGCAATTAGAAATGGAGCTGATGATTATTTACTAAAGCCAATGAAACAACCTTGGCTCATGCAAAGAATAAGAAAACATCTCATCAATGAAGTTGAACTTTCATATACGTTCCCTGATGGTGAAGAGGCTCCTGTCCAGATGGCGATTGAAGCACAAGCAGTCTTTATGTCCGGCGATTCTTTTCTTGCACGATCGCAAATGGGGTTTGGAAAAAATGTTGTTGCACAAATTGATGTCACTACTAATAAAGGTCTAGTTACATGCCACTTTAAGAGTGCTGAAAAGTCACGTTTCTCCACTAAAGGTCCCTTTGATACATTGTTAACGGAGCGAGGATTGGACAGTGATGCAAAAGCGCGTTTAAAAATGCTGAAAACATTTTGGAGTGAATCATGAAGGTTCTTGCAATCGATGATGATTTGGATTTTCAGAACTTATTAAAAGTAAAATTAACTGCACCTGATTTTGATCTTACGATTGTCAGTGAGCCCGAAACTTTTTTGTCTCATTTGCGAAAAGGCAGCTTTGATATTCTTCTCATCGATTTGTCCCTTGGGGCGCATCCTTTGAAAGGTTTGGAACTTGTGAGTCAGGTGAGAGAATTATTCCCAACACTTCCCATCGTCGTCTTATCTGGAAACACTTCACAAAAAGTCATCGCCAATGCGCTTGAGCTTGGTGCTAATGAGTTCCAGATTAAACCTGCTGACTTCAAATCACTTCAATTAAAAATGAAAGAGCTCGTGCGTGGTCACGAAGTGTATGAGCAGAATTCGATTTCAAGTGAAGCTCTTACACTCAATAAATCTTTCTTACTTAGTGTGAAGCTTAACTTGAAAACCGTCACTGAAACTGGTTTTACAACTGTTGGCGAAACGTATGTCGCTAAGGGAGCACAAGTTCGTTTTTCATCCCCGCTTATTAGAGACATTTATGGGGTC
>CBIHOP010000073.1:0-11261 GCA_966211385.1 uncultured Bacteriovorax sp. | reverse complement strand
ACGAACGTATTTTTGAACGTTTTGAAAGGGCCATATCCGCGCAGAATATTTCTGGATTGGGCTTAGGTCTCTACATTAGCCGCGAGATCATGCGCCAGCACAATGGTGAACTTTTAGTTGAAAGTGAGCTTGGTCTTGGCTCGACATTTATCGCTCGATTACCCATCAACTGATTTCTTTTCTTTTTCATAAGCCTCACGTTCAAAACTTATCGCACGATAAGCATCGTAATGATTCATGCGACGAAAGCGATTGAAAAAATATTCTTTCATGTAGTGAAAGTAAAAAGCACAAAAACCTAAACGTTGGGCTTGGTCGAGATGAACACTTTCATGACGGATAAGAGTTGCAGAAGGATTTTTTGAGGCGAAAAAAACAAAAGGGTAGATGACTATCGCCTCTACCCTTATCATTTTTGCTAAAGTTGAATTCTTAACAAAGATCGGTTTCATTCACCTATTGAAGCATACGAGCAGTCGCTGTTCCGTAGTAAGAAATTACGACAGTACAGAACTTTCCATTTGATCCAGCAACAACATTGTATGTTCCTGGACGGCTTGTATTGTGATCAACAGTGATTTGAACAAAATTCGCACCAGCAGATGGATTGTTTACGACTCCACAAAGCTCAGCAACTTTTCTTTCCTGGTTAACGTATGTGTATGATGTAATTTGAACAGATGGTTCTACAGCTACTGCAGATACGCTCATAAGTGACAGTGCCATAAGACTTAATAGCTTTTTCATAAAATAAACTCCTTCTTTTTTTATTTTGTAATATTAGAACGTGAATTAAATTCTTTTTCAAGCTGCACATGTACTTAATTTAATAGGCGGTATCTCTTGGGGAACCACCTTTCTTCAAACTGCCTCCATTGCAAAAAATTAAAGCAACTCCACCTTTAATCCATGGAAACGAAAATCGAGATGATAGAAAATTTTCTTACAAAAAAATCAGAAAGCTCCAAGGCCACAGCACTTGTGCAAACGCTCTTTCTTGTTTTGCTTCTCATTGTTGGAACATCGCTGTTTCTCAATGATTTTTTTAAAGCAGATTCATGGATGCCAGCGTCTTTCACATCAGTGTTCATCAATGAACAATGGTGGAAGCCTTGGACGACCCTTTTTGCACACGGCGATCTCACGCATGTGGGCAGCAATCTTTTTCTCTTCATACCCTTCGCTTATTTTCTATCGACGACTTTTAGTTTTTGGCTGTTTCCTTTTATGGGCTTTCTTTTTGGTGGACTCATCAATCTGATCGTCTTAACCACTCTCTCCCCCGAGACGAGCCTTATAGGCGTATCTGGAGTGGTTTATTGGATGGGAGCGTGTTGGATCACGCTCTCATTTTTTATTGATTTGCGTGAGACACTCACAAGAAGAATTATTAAATCGACAGGAATAGCACTCATTCTTTTTTTTCCCCAAACACTAAAACCTGAAGTGAGTTACCTTAGTCATTTTTTAGGTTCAGTTTTTGGTGTTCTTTCTGGAACTGCATATTACTTTTTAAATCGAAAAAAAATACGTTCTGCTGATGTCTATCGCATTACGGTTGAGCCGGAATTTGAGCTGGAGCCCGAGGAGATTTATCCTGTTGCTGAAGATCACTCATCGGATGCTGTTGAAAGAAATTCCAAATTTCTTCAGTAGCATTAAGCTCTTTAGTCACTTTACCAAGAAGCTTCTTTTGCGAAACTCCACCTGGCCATGTATGGCCTCCATCACCAATTACCCAGCGATAGATATCGGCTCCTTGAGCACAGCCTTCATAGCGTTCTAAAACGGCGTGAGTATCATCCTGCTTATCTTGATCACGTACTTTATCAATCACCGGTGCTTGCTGGCATTTATTATTTCTAATCCAAAAGTTTACCGTTTCATTTGTTGAGAGAATTTTTCCTTGTGAGCGAAAGCCGAACGCGCCTTTGATTTCTCCACCATTCATCGGCATTTGTTTGTCATTTGTTCCGACGATATTGATAAGAGGAACCCCACGATTAGGCCTACATTGTTCAGGTTGCTCACGCGACATGTGTGCAGCGACTGGAGCAATGGCCGCAAAGAGATTCGAGCGTTCACAAGCGAGTTGATAAGTGAACAAGCCGCCAGTTGAAAATCCTGTAGCATAAATTTTTTTATCATCGACTTTGGATTTCTTTTTTAACTCTGCAATAAGATCATCAATAAACGGCAGATCGTTTTCACTCCAAAGCTTATTAACTGCATTAGGATAGACAATGATGAAATGCTCTTTTGAAGAAAGCTTTGTCCATTTGGTAACATCATCGAGTCGATCAGCCGCTGTTTCCATTGAATGAAAAGCAAGGATAAGCGGACACTGTTTAACTTGGCATTGTGCTGGAATGAATTGCCACCAACCACGGACCTGTTTATTCACTTCCAAAAAGCGATAATCTAATTTTGGTTCTTGAGCAAAAAGTGAAAAATTAAAAAAGAAAAAAAAGGCAGTAATAAAAATGAACATACTTATCCCCAGGTGAATGAACCTAAGAATAAGTAATCATAATTTGCGTGAGTTTTATTGGCAGAATTGGTCAACCATATTCAGGATATGGTCGATATCAACAGGCTTCTTGATGTAGGCCTGTGCCTGTAATTTTTTTTGCTTATCTAAGATATGACCATCAGCAGACATAACGATGACCGGCACCGATGATAGATTTGGGTCAGCAGCTTTTTCTGCATAAAATTGAAACCCGTCTTTAACAGGCATCATAAGATCTAAGAGGATGAGATTTGGAAGTTGTGACGCTTGTGAAAGCTTATCAATTCCTATTTGCCCATTTTCTGCCGTCGTAACGTCATAGCCTTCACTCTCTAGGAGCTCAGCAAGGGCCTCTCGAATGTCTTGGTCATCTTCGACTACAAAGACTTTCTTGTTCATGTATTCTCCTGATGCATCTTCATTAATGCTCTCCTTAAGAGCATCTGAAATTTGATGGCCATTGTACAGCCCCATCCTTTAGACAAATTTTGGATAGAGCATTTAGTAATGGATATCGCGTGGATACACGGAGAACCTGACAGTAAATGTTAGTATGACTTCGTAAATAGTGGCTATTTATCGCGCGTTGCTATCAACTATTGGTAGCAAAAAGTCATATTTGAATACATTGGGCGTGTTTTTTAACTTCTCGATTGAGGTAACCACCATCGACAACTGTATGAAGAATATTGTCCTGCTTATAAAATTTTGTGGTGAATTCACCCACTTTTATTCCCAGTGAAAAAACTTCTGAACGAGCGACAACAACATCGCCTGCGCATTGTGAACGCGTATCAATTCTTAGAGTCACTCCGTATTTGGGAACCTTAATTTTACGACTTACTTTTTCACCATCTGTTCTTAAAGTTTCATTCTGGAGTTCATCATCTGCATCGCCATTAACTTTTTTAATATCGTAATAGCGAGTTTCGCTTTTCACGTATTCCGTAATAACAATCTCAGCCTGCGTATTGGCCTTCGTTTCACAATGAGCATACTCACCAGCGAGTTGCGGGCAGGCCCAAACCGGAAATGATGTTAGTGTTAAGAAAAGTGTGATGAGTGATGTTTTCATTTTGATTACGCTCCAAATTCAATGATAATTGAGCTTGTAGGGTCAAGTAAAGGAGACATTCATGGGTTCGAAAATTGTAACGCTAAAAAACATTGAAGAAGTTTTAGATAAGCATGAAATCGTTTTCCTGGATTTTTGGGCGAGCTGGTGCGAACCGTGTAAAGTTTTTGGTCCCATCTTCGAGAGTGTTGCGAAAAAAAATCCCGACATTTTTTTTGGAAAAGTTGATACTGAAGTTGAACAAGAACTGAGTGCTGATTTTTCAGTTCGTTCCATTCCTACACTTGTTATCATGAAGGAAAAAACAATTATCTATGCTGAAGCTGGTATGAAGCCGGAGTACATCCTTTCCCAAATGGTCGAGGATGTACGTAAGCTGGATGTTAGTACCTTAGAACAAGATTAGACTTTTAATTCCACCATCCATCTTCTTTCATGAGGCATCTCTCCGCCCCTTTAACTTGTGCTTTAAATGGATGTTTCCACGTTTTAACTTTGGTTGCTCCCAAGGCCATGCTGTCGCTGAGGAATACATGCGCTCCATTGCCTGCCCAATAGTCGGTACATATAACAAAGTTTCCAAGAGTCACACAATACTCTTTCATAGCTTCAAGAGCATCTTCCGTTGAAACTTTTTCTACTTTTTTCAATTCATCAAGTGTCATTAATTTCTTTTCATAAATTGAAGAAATGAGTCGTTTAAAATCATAATCCTTGTGAATGATTGAACAGATGTAATCATCGATCTGTTTAATTTTTGGATCTGCATTTTCAACCATGGCCGTTGCTGGTTGTGGTGTTACTACTGCTTTCGGCTCTTCTTTAGGGCATGTTAATTTTTCTGCCATCTCTTTTGAAACAGTCGCTGGAGCTGCATCATCACATGCTCCTAAACTTGTTCCGTTATGATCATAGAGAGCACAATCTAATTTGAACTGTCCGTTTACAAAATCATAGCTGCCTAAAACAACGTATGAACCTCCAGAAAGTTTGACCACGCGAGAGATTTCCGCTTGATCTGCATCCATTGGTAGTGCTCGTTTTGAAATTGTTGCAGGAAGACCCGTGCGAGCAATGGCCGCATTGAATTTTGCATTTAACGATTTATTAGGCTGGCAAGATTCTTTTGCATCAGTACTCTTTAAAGTACCGACGACGACTTTGCCTTTTTTACCTTCTAATAATTTAGCAATTGGTTTTAGCGATTCGTTCATATGAGACTCAATCGTCTTCATATCTTTTTCTTGAGCAAAAGATGACATCGAAAAAAAAGCACCAATAAGAATTAGTTTTTTCATATTAATCCTGAATCAATCCTGGAATGGCCGTCTTCACAGCATCCAAAACATTTAAACTCATTTGCTTTGAAGCTGATGCCAGAGCATCATCTTCATTTTCATCTTGTGAGAAACCTTGAACAGTTGCACCCTTATTAGTTCCTAGAACACGTCCTGTCGCGCGATCTTTAACGATGACTGCGAATTTATAAACGATCGTGTATCCAAGTGCAGTTTTTGTTTTGCGAGGAACTCCAGCTTCTTTAAATTCAATCTCGATTCCTTCTTTGCTTTTTACTCCACCCTTCTGAACTGTAAAACCTTTTCCGCCAATTACTGATTCAGCATCAAGCGACACTTCTTCATACTTTGGGAATTCATCAATGTAAAACACGATGCTCCTTTTTGCTTCTTCATAGCTTTTATCAAGATCAACTTCAGCCGTTTTGAAATTCTCCCACCATGAAGGTCCTGATTCTTTAATGTATGTTTTGTACATATCAGCGCGCAGGATGTAAGGCTCATTAGCGCTGATTTCTTTTTTCGTTGTGTCGTATAGGCGCACAACTTCTACATATTGTTTTTTCTTCATAGCAGAAACAACATCGGCCATTTTTTTATCAAGTACTCGCATGAAACCAGCTGCATCTTTATAAGCTGCAGCTACATCAAAAGTGTAGGCCATACAACTTGTCGTTGCAGAATCTGAATCTTCTTTGAAAAATTTCACACCAATCATTTTATCGATATTGGTAGAAACGTTAACAATCCCTTTGTAGGCCGTCGCTTTATCTGTTTCTTCTAATGTCATCGTTGTTTCAACATTTGCTCTTAGTTGAGAAACGATATCCTGGTATGCTCTTTCTTTAGCTTCATCTTTTGCTTTCACTTTATCTTTATTTGTTGAAAGCCCAATCCCAAAAATAGTTGTCGAACTTGGAGTGTACCCTTTCATCAATTCTTCGCGATCACAGTTTGCGGCCATTGATTGGCTTCCATAGACAAGGGCCGAGACCATTAACATTTTGTAAGCAAATTTCATTCGATTCTTCCTTTTATAAAGTGACCTTTAAAGAATAGAGATCTTTAGTAAATGTTTCAAGATAGAAGCCATTACCCGATGTGTTAGGTAGGAGAAAGAAAGCTGTTTATTTTTTCACGGATTGGGTGTTCAATAGTTCTATTGTTATTCATAAGGAGACATCAATGAAATCGAGAGCGCTCATTCTCATTACTCTTGCGGCCGTACTAGCATCATGTTCATCAAAACAAAAAACTTACGATGGAAAAGACCTTCAACTAACATCTTCAGGTGAAAGTGAAAGACCATTCTGGACACTTGATGGTGGATATAAAATTGGAAAATTAAGAGAGCACTATAACGACGACGAAGACGAACCTAAAAATGCTTATTTCGTTACTCAGGCCTCTGTCATGAGTGCTGACCTCGTTCCAAACTGCTACAACATGGCCCGTACACGTGCTTCTGCTGAAGTCTCGGAACAAGTAAGTGACGTTGTTAAGCAAGCAGGCGCTATGGCCGTTACAAATACGAATACTGAATTTAACAAGATGATCGAAACTCAAAGCAAAAACATGATTGTTGGTGCAGAAATGATCGACAAGACTTGGTTTAAAGTTCAGTCAGAAGAAGCAAACCCTTACAAATGTTTTATCGTTCTCTCTGTTCCAAGAAAGAATCTTGATAAACTTCAGCAAAACATGATGACGATGCTTGAAAAAGAAATGAGTGGTGATCCAGGGATGATCAAACAAGTTCGTGAGTCAGTAGAAAAAAGAATGCAAGAAAGTTTCTAGTACCAAAAAAAAAGGGCCTTACGGCCCTTTTTTTTTAGAAGAATGTTTTAAGTGCTACTTTTTCATCACCTTTCACATTGAACTTACCCACTAATTTTTCTTCCTTCGAAGTTGTATTTAGAGCATAAAATTCATAGTCACCCGGTGCAAGTTTAAATGAATTCATTCTCACTTGATTAGGAAGTGTCATCCAGGATCTAAGATCGGCTTTCTCCGATTCTGCAATCCCTTTTGAAGCGAGATTATATGCAGCAGTTGCTGAGATCATCGCCATGCCTTCGCCAATTTTATCTTTTAACTGACGATAAGATAAATAAGCTGCACCCAACGCAGTTAAATGTTTCGCCGCTACTCTTGCACCAACAGCTGCTAAACTTGCCGTTGCATTGCTGTCGATCGTGTAATGGGCCATTTCAGATAATGGATCTACAAGAACCGCAGGTTTTTCAGAAACAACACTTCCCGCTTTTTTAATAATGAGTTTGAAGTCTTCATTATTTGGACGGTATGGAATTGTTGGCATTTCGAATTCAATCTTAGGAATGACTTGATCTACGATAACTAAAACGTTTTTTGAAAACGTAATAAAGTCAGCTGCTGTTCCCACTGAGATTGTTGCTTTTTCAAGCCCTACAGGGAACTCATACTTTTTCACTTCTTTATTCGCAATAAGACCTTCGTGCCAAACAAGATAAACGTTATCTTTATCTTTTTTAGCGAAGTTCTTAACTTGCTCATCTGAATATGAAGTCGCATATTGAGCAAGTGGTGTGCTTGCTACATAAGTCGACATCAGTGCTTCAGGTTTCATCTCTGGAAGTTTTTTGTAGTCTTTATTGAAGTCAGCAAACTTGTTATTAAAACTCTGGTATGAGTTATAATATCTCATCACTGTATTCTTCGACTCTTTATAACGATTGATGGCAATCTGACGATCTGCTGATGTATCAGCTTTCTCATGGAGAACGGCTCCAACAAACTTAGCAAGGAGATCGTCTTTATAAGTAACTTCTCCCGCATACGTTTTTTTCAAATCTTCCAAAATAGAATTCCACTCAATCAACACGGCTTTCGCAGCTGTTAAGTGAAATCTTCTTTTTTGATCATCCAGTTTAACTTCGGGCATGTCTTTTGTAGCAACGACTTTACCTTTATCGTCTTTCTGCACTTCCTGATAGGCTTCATAAAGACCCTTCTCGTAGAGATTGTAGTGGGCCAGGATGAGATAGTAGCGAATCAATGAGCGCTCATACTTTTCTCCTGAATAATTATCAGAAGAAGAGTTGATCAAAATTCCAGCAGCTTTTTTAGAAATTGAGACTGTAAAAAGTTTGTCCGAAATTTCTTTTGCTTGATCTAAATTTTGAAGCGCTTGATAGTAGTCGCCACTATACAAGTGAAGCGTTCCCATCTCCAAATGTTTCAAAAGTTTTGATTCTTGCTCTTTATAAAGCTGTTCACTTTTTAAAACTTCCAATGCCGCTTTATAATCTTTTTTCGAGACTAGTTCACGATACTGAAGAATTTGTTTTTGGTTCCCCGCACAGCCCGTGAGAACGAGCGTGCAGAGAAGGAATAATGGGAATAAGTGTTTCATGACTACCAACCAGACTTACTTTGCTCTGAGTATTTTTGAGCTTTCGATCTTACACGAAGAACTTCTTCAGAAGTTTTAAGGTTCGTCATTCTCATGTTCACTGTATATTGCTTAATTGTTTTTCCATCTCTTGTTTCTGGATTCATACGAACAGCACCAAGAATAATTAAGTCAGCACCAGTTTGTTTTCCAATTTGAACCATTTGCGCAGGATCAACCAGCCCTTCGGCCTGATATTTGATTTCCTTTAAAATTTTCTCGCGAGCTTGATTGTCAATTAATGTGTATTCACCAGAAGCAGAGAATTCATTTAGAAGTTCATCGTTCATGTCGGCGATTGGAAAATATGGCTCAGAAGTTTCGTTTTGTACTTCCATGATGAATAGCTTAGGTTTTTTCTTTGTTTCCCCTAAGTATCTTTGGAAACCTTTGTGCTTTCCAATTTGCTCAAGGATGTCCTTAACAGCGTTTTCTGTATCTTTTAAAACCCATTTATCAGTGATTGAAAGTGCTTTCTCGTCTCCTTTCTCTCCATCTACGCGCTCAGCTTTGAAGCTTGAACAGCTCGTAAGAATCAATGTCATGGCCAGTGCCAACAGGGATAAACTTTTCTTCATAGGAAACTCCTCGCAAAAAAATAAATAGTGAATGTTATGCAGAAGATTCTAGGATTTATGCGTTAGGGCTTCAAGAGGAAAAGGTGAAAGAAGAAAATAAAAAAAGTGCTGCTGCGAGTAGTAGCAGCACTTTAATAATGATGGATAATTTTACTTGCTTTTCGTTTCTGTTGGTTCGTCAGCGTATGGCTTTTTATAACCGAATGGAGACTTTACTTCGGCAGGTTTTCTAGGACCATCGTTTACACCCGAAGCTTCTTCTTTGATGGGATAATTAAATTCATTGTTCATAACAACTTCAACTTCTTCCATTTCTTTTAGAAGTTTACTAGTGACTTCATCTCTATTTTTTACTTTTGCACAGATGATTTCCACATATTTTCTTGTTGTGAATTTTAATTTTTCATCTCGATATAGTTCTGGCGTATCGCTGATGATTCCCAGAAAGTTTTTATCGATGATTAATCCGTTTTTATCAGCATGGTCTGGATAGATTTCACCAGAGAGAATTCTTTTCAAAGATTTTTCATACCCAAGGTACTTACAAAGTGAATCACTCTCAGTCAGATCTCTCACTTTTGGAGGTGAATAATTATAATCCAATCTCACAGCAAAAAATGGCTTACCAAAACCTACTTCTTCAAGCTCAGCAGCTGTGAATTTTTTTGTCTCAATATTTTCCTGGTTTTTTTTATCTGTTTCTTTAGCGATAGCTTCGCTGTCACTCTGCCATTTCTTTTTCTGTTCCTCTAATTTGAAGTGATCAGACTGGCCGAACTTAGCGTGACATTTATTAATTTGTTCTGGAGTTGATTTTCCACTCTCAATAAGATCGTCGCAAAGATTTCTACTTGCTGCCATTGTTAAACTGCTGGCCGCAAATGTTGTAAGAAGAATAACGGATTTTAAAAACATAGTAATACCCTCGCTGATTCCATTCTAGAACGAATGAGCATCCACTCACATAGGGCAAGTTTATCCTGATAAACATACCTGAGCATTAGCCGCGGGTTTTAGTTAAGGTCTTTAAATAGCGGTAAGGAGTCTGCGCTGTAACGATCTTCTTCAGCGTGATAAGTGATTTTGTAAACCACACAATTCGGGATTTCGATCATGGGATGATCTTCTGGAAGAAAAGTATGCACGATCGTTCTCAATACCCCACCATGAGTACTGATGCCAATGTGCTCGTACGTTGATGATTTCGCCAATTCATCAAGGAGGGCAAGAAAACGAGCGCGTGTTTCCTTTCTCGTTTCTCCACCAGGAAAACAAATCTCGTCATTTTCCAATTTAAAACATTTTAGTCGTTCCCAGAGTTCTTCTCCATGAATGGCAATCGCCTCTTCATAAAAAAGACCTTCAATGGCACCGTAACTCATCTCACGCAGACGAGGATCAACTTGCAGTGGAATATTTTTATGGTTAGCTACATAAGTCCCAGTGGCATGGGCACGTTGTAAATCACTGGTAACAATAATCTCTAATGGGATCTCACTTAGTTTTTGCGCGAGGAGAGAAGCTTGAATCTTGCCGTTTTCATTGAGAGGAATGTCAGTGTGCCCTTGGCACCTTCTTTCTTTGTTCCAATCTGTTTCGCCGTGACGGAATAAGTAAAACACTCTGTTCATAGCTTTTAATCTATCCTAAAATGCAGCAGCATGAATATGTTAATTTTTAAATCTCTACACATCATTTTCGTCGTTACGTGGTTTGCCGCTTTGTTTTATATGCCGAGGCTCTTCGTCTACTTTGCCGAAGCGGAAACAAAACCAGAGACCGAGAAAAATATTTTACAAGCTCAATTTAAAATCATGCAACGCCGTTTATGGTTTGGAATAGCATGGCCTTCTTCAGTCATGGTTCTCATCTTCGGTGTCTCACTCGCTTCTTATTTCTGGCCAATCACAGATCATCCTTGGCTCATGGTGAAACTCGCATTTGTTGTAGGACTGTATGCCTACCACGATTTTCTTCATCGCATTTTTAGGCAACAGCAACAAAACATCATTAAATATTCTCCAATGAAACTGCGAGTGATTAATGAAATTTCCACCATCTTTTTGGTGGCCATCGTCTTTCTCGTCATCATGAAAAATGTTATCAGTATGGTGTATGGGCTCGTTGGTTTGTTAGCACTTATCGTGGTTCTTGGTATGGGAATAAAAGTTTATAAAAATATCCGTGAAGGAAAGAAAAACAATGTCTGATGATTGGAAAAATAAATTATCCAGTGATGAGTATCACGTTCTGAGAATGTGTGGCACTGAAAGACCTTTCAGCGGAAAATATAATTCTTTTTATGAACCAGGCACCTATCATTGTGCCGCCTGTGGGTTGGAACTCTTCACATCAGAAACCAAAT
>CBIHOP010000072.1:0-11276 GCA_966211385.1 uncultured Bacteriovorax sp. | reverse complement strand
CCAACAATTTATCAAATTTTTTTTGCAAGCTTGGCATACGCGATTCTAAAATAACCAGCTGGTTCTGAAGCGACAGGATTGTTTTATAAGTTTGTCTGACAAATGATTGCGTGAAGTGAGTGTTCTTTTCAAATTGCTTGAAAGCAATGTCTCTATTGAGACGGCTTGTCGCCAGTTTGTTGGAATTGAGAAAGCCATTTTCTCCAATGAGATCCCAAGTTGCATTCACAGTAGCTACCAATTCGATGTTTCCACTGTCGGAATATGTTTCATAGCGGGTCGTATTGACTCCAGCTCCAAAGCGTTTGTTATAGGCACCGAGGTTCATTGAAAAACGCGGAAGTGGCATATTTTCTTTCAAGGCCACATCGTATGATCTCTCTGCATTCGCGATTAAAACTTTGTTGGTGAGCAGAGTAGGGTTTTGTTTTTCGGCAAATTGTAAGGCTTCATCTACCGTAAGTTTGAGTCTTTTGTATTCTAGCGTTTCATTAAGAACGTATTTCGTTCCCACTGGGTCTGCGATGGTAAAGGCCATGTTTTCATCGGCTTCATCAGACGCAATTTTAGCATCATGATAATCATTTTGGGCCTTGAGGTATTCGCTTCTTGCTTGATAGTAATCCTGCTTAGACGTCTTTCCGACAGTTATTTTTTCTTTGCTTAAACGATAAACAAAAGAAGCTTGGCGAAGTTGATCCTGGCGGATTTTCTCAATCGTCTTAAAGGCCATAAGGGAAAAATAGTTTCCAATGAGTTCCAGTTTCAATTCACGTGATGATTCATTGAGGATTTGTTTTGAACGCTCGAATGTCGATTTAGTGTTCAGATAAAGAGCGTAATCTTTACCCCAGTTAAAAACAGTATAATCACCAAAAGAAAGTCCTAGAGTTCCTGATGGATGAGCAGAGTGAGGTGATGTTGGACGACGCTCACTCGCGCGAATTGTACCAACTTTTTGTTCATCAGTCTGGAGAGTCACTTGTAATTGGGGAAGCCAGAAAGCAGTTTTTGCGCCTTCGTAAGCAATGGCCGTGACTTCTTGCTGCTGCTCTCTTAGTTTTTGGTCATAGTTCTGACGAAGACCCTGTTCAATAACATCATTTAATTGAAGATTTTTAAAAGTATCATTGAGTTTATACTTGCTGGCCTCTTGCACGTACATTTCAGACTCTGAAACTTTTGCGGCCTTTATCTTTTCTGCTTTTTTTGTTTTTGGTTTTAGGAGTTCTTCTTCACTAACGACACCAGTCTTTTTTTGCAGAGGTGAATCCTCTGGCTTAACCGGATCAACGGGCTCACTAATTTCAACATCAGAAATCGGCTCATCTGTTGAACGGATAACTTCTGTCGCAGGTGTTTCTTCCGAAGCAGGTGGCAGAGTTTGAGGACCATCTGTCATTTCAGTGGAAGGGGTTTCTTCCGTCATTGGAAGTTCAGCTTCATCTGATTGAGCGAGTAGTTTTCCGTTGTTTATTACAACTGCAAGTAAACAGAACAAGAGAATATGTTTCTTCATATTTATTCTACTTATAAATAAAAGTTTTAGTCGAGTAATAAGATTAGGATAGAAAATTCATTTGGCTATGAAAAGAGTTTTATAGACTAATGCCTGGGCATCCTTTGCGGACGATATTTTCTTCGTGATACTGAATTTGAGTCTGAGTGAGTTCGAGCTCATGCTGAAGGTGACCTAGATTGGATTCCAATTTTTTTTTCACAGTCACTTTATTTTCAGGCGTGATAGATTGCAGATGGCGGTTTCTTTCAATGAGGGCCAGTATTCTTTGTTTATGAGCGATTTTTTCCTGGCGATTTTCTGTCAGAAGCTCACAGCGACGACTAATGCTGGGATCATTTATGACGGTGCGCTTATAATCCTGAGCTGAAACCATGGAGATTCCGAGTAAAACAATCAGGATTAAGGGTGAAAATCTAAGGGCCATTCCCTGCTAACTCCTCTATAATAACAAGGTTTATTATAGACCATTTTGGAGACCTTTAAAGTGAGCAAAAAACGCGTTCTCATTTTAATTCCGGCCCGCTTTGCCTCAAGCCGTTTTCCAGGAAAACCCCTGGCAATGATTGCAGGTCAATCGATGATTCAAAGAGTTTTACTCAATTGTTTGGAAGCCGCTCATGCAGACATTGATTTTGAATCCTACGTCGTAACTGATGATCAAAAAATCGAAGATCATGTAAAAACTTTTTCAAAAAATGTTGTGCGAGTTGATGATGACGTCATCTCAGGCACTCTTCGTATCGAGCTGGCCTACAATCGTTTTTTTAAAAATAAAAATTTCGATCTGGTCATCAATGTCCAGGGTGATGAACCTCTTTTAAAGGCCGCTGATCTAGTAGGGCTCGCTCAGTTCCACTTAAAAAAAGATTTCGACATCACAACCTTAGTTAAAAAACAGATGTCTTTTGATGCCGTTTTTAATGATCCCAATAAAGTTAAAGTGGCCATGAGTGAAGAGACAGGTCGCGCTTTTTACTTTTCACGTTCTGCTATTCCGTACAAACGTGAAACAAAGACGAGTGAAATGGATTACTGGTTTTTGCACATTGGAGTTTATTCTTATCGACCTGAAGGGCTTTCGCGGTTTGCGGGAGCTGCTGAAAGCAGACTCGAGTATTTAGAAAAGTTAGAGCAGCTCCGTGCCTTGGAAATAGGTCTTTCCATTGGTGCATATCCCACAACAAGTTTAATCATGGGTGTTGATCACCCTGAAGATATTAAAAAAGTAGAAGAGGTCCTCCATGGCGGAAAATAAAAAACCGAAAAAATTTATTTTTATTACAGGAGGAGTTGCAAGCTCACTTGGTAAAGGTTTAGCAGCAGCTAGTATTGCAAGTTTACTTGAGCGTCGTGGGATTAAAGTCGCGATGTTAAAGATGGATCCATATATCAACGTCGATCCAGGAACAATGAGTCCTACACAGCACGGAGAAGTTTTCGTTACGGATGATGGCGCGGAAACTGATCTCGATCTTGGCCACTACGAAAGATTCACGTCGCTTACTTTAAAACGTGAGAGCAATTTCACGACGGGACAAGTTTATCTCAAAGTTATTGAAAACGAACGCGCTGGAACTTATCTTGGAAAAACTGTTCAGGTCGTTCCGCATATAACAAATGAAATCAAACGTCGTATTCACATCGCTGCTGACAATGCTGATCTTCTCATTGGAGAAATCGGTGGAACGGTAGGCGATATTGAATCACTGCCATTTATTGAATCGATCAGACAGCTTGCACACGATGAAGGTGCGGCCAATGTTCTTTTCATTCATCTTGTTCTTCTTCCTTACATTGCAGCAGCTGGAGAGCTTAAATCAAAACCTGCTCAACACTCGGTGAAAGAATTGATGTCACAAGGTCTATCTCCTCAAGTCATCATCTGCCGCTCGGATCGCGCGGTCGACGAAGATACATTGGATAAAATTTCTCGTTTCTGTAACGTCAGCCGCAAGAATGTTTTCCAAAGTATCGACATGGATTCCATTTATAAAGTTCCTTTAGAATTTCATAAACAAGGTCTAGATGAAAGAATTAGTGATCTGCTTGGTATCTGGGTTCCGGAACCAAAAATTGCTGATCTTGAGAAAGTTGTTCATAACTTCACCCATCCACTTCGCGAAGTGAAAATCGGCATTGTTGGAAAGTATACTGAACTGACGGAAAGTTATAAGTCACTTGATGAAGCTCTCAACCACGGGGCGATTGCCAATCAATTAAAATTCACACCGATTTACATCGATAGTGAGCAGCTGGAAAAAAATTCTAATCTCGATGAAGTATTCCAGGGGGTGCAGGGGATTCTGGTACCAGGGGGATTTGGTAGTCGAGGGACTGAAGGAAAAATCAAGGCCATTCAATATGCCCGCACGAAAAAGATTCCATTTTTTGGAATCTGCTTAGGGTTGCAACTTTCAGTGATTGAATATGCTCGCCATGAAGCAGGCATTACAGATGCAACGTCCGAAGAATTCCAGAATGGTGGATCACATCTCATTCACTATATGGAAGGACAGAAAAAAGATGGAGCTAAAGGCGGAAATATGCGTCTGGGAAGCTACGATTGTACGTTGGAAGCAGGCTCGCTTGCTCGCAAAGTTTATGGTGAAGATCTCATTCACGAACGTCATCGTCATCGTCTAGAAGTTAACAACATGTACATTGATAAACTTTTAAAAGCGGGTCTTAGAATTTCAGGTTTTAATAAAGATCTGAATCTTGTTGAAGTCATCGAACTTCCGAATCATCCATTTTTCATTGCCTGCCAATATCACCCGGAATTCAAATCAAAACCATTTTCTCCTCATCCGCTATTTAAAGCATTCATTGAGGAATCAGATCGCAACAGGACATAATATATGACAAAACCAAAATTAGATTTATTCATTGGATCGTGTGTACTTGAGAGCGAAGAACTTGCACTCTCAATCGCAGATCGACTTCTTAAAGATTTAAAACCTTTTAAAGATAAAATCACACTTACTTACAAAGGAAGCTTTGATAAAGCGAACCGCACATCGATAAATTCTTATCGTGGGCCAGGTATTGATGAAGGGATGCGCATTCTTGCCAAAGTAAAAGAGAAAACAGGATTACCTGTCCTCACAGATTTTCACGAAGCCTCTCAGGCGATGAAACTCGCAACCGTCGTTGACGTCCTTCAGGTTCCAGCTTTTCTTTGTCGTCAAACAGATATGATTGCCGCGGGAGCTGAAGCTTGTGCGAAGTATGGCCGCATTCTGAAAGTCAAAAAAGGACAATTTCTTTCACCGGAAGAAACAAAAAACATCGTTGATAAAGCAACGACGTTTCTACCTAAATCACAAATTCTTCTCACTGAACGTGGATCGAGTTTCGGATACAACAATCTTGTTGTCGATATGGCCTCTTTCCAAATCATGAAAAGCTTTGGTGTAAAAACAGTTCACGATGCCACTCATTGTGTTCAACGCCCAGGTGGATTAGGAACCGCGACAGGTGGAAAACGTGAACAGATCCTTGTGCTCGCTCGTGCGGCCATTGCCGCAGGTGCAGACGGTGTCTTCATGGAATGTCATCCGAATCCAGATAAAGCACTTTCAGACGCGGCAACGAGTTTGCCCCTCGATCAAATCAAAGGGATTGTTGAACAACTCCTGCGCATTTATGAGGTAGTATAATGGCCAGGCCACTTGATCAAAAACTCATGCTACGCGATTACGCTGAAAAATTTCAGGCGAAGCTTTCAAAAATTAAAGTCTGTATTTTTGATATTGATGGAATTCTCACCGATGGAAAGATTGGTTGGGAAGGTGAGGATGTTGGTTTCAACCGCACAACTCACGCTCTGGATGGTCACGGATTAAAAATGCTTATGGAAGCAGGACTAAAAGTTGGAGTCATCTCTGGCGGAGACAGTCTTGGTGTCCGTAAACGTTTCATTGAAAATTTAAAATTGAATTTTGTTTTTCTTGGCAATGAAGATAAGCGTGAAGCTTTTAAGAAAGTCCTCGCGATGGGCTTTAAAGATGAAGAAATTCTATACATGGCCGATGAATTTATCGATTTACCTATTTTGAGAAGAGTGGGTTTTTCAGCGACAGTTCCCAATGCTTCACTGGAAATTCAAGAAGCCGTCGACTACATTACTTATCGTGAAGCTGGCGATGCTTGTGCTCGCGAAGTCATAGATATTCTTCGTTATGCTCAGAAAATTCCCGTTAGGTTGTTGGAGTTCTAATGACGGAATTAGAAGATAAACTTTTTAAATTAAAATTGGTGTTGGATGAAACAGTAAAGTTTCCAACCGAATATTATTTTAAATTTATTGTTCCCATTGCTGAAATTCATCAAATACTTTTCATCATGAACGATATGCATGTTGAGCAAAAACCATCTTCAAATGGAAACTGGATCAGCGTCAGTGGAAAAAAAATGATTTCCACTAGTGATGAAATTATCCTTGTTTATCAAAGAGCAAGTGTAATTAAGGGGATCATTTCACTATGAATCAACTACAGACTAAAAAGAAAATTGCTCTCATTATTGGAGCAGGTGCCTTCGGTACAGCAATGGCCCAGGTCCTTTCGCAGAACTTTGAAAAGGTTATTCTTAAAGTCCGCTCGCAGGATATTTATGA
Source organism: uncultured Bacteriovorax sp. (assembly GCA_966211385.1). GTDB lineage: Bacteria > Bdellovibrionota > Bacteriovoracia > Bacteriovoracales > Bacteriovoracaceae > Bacteriovorax. The sequence continues at coordinate 5,136 of CBIHOP010000072.1, read as the reverse complement.
TGCAATCAAGCTTGGCGAGAATAAAATTTATCTTCCAGGTATGAAGATTGCTTCTAATGTGGATGCTGCTCTTACTTGGGAAGAAGTTGATGCACATCCAGTGAGTGATATTGAACTTATCGTTTCAGCTCTTCCTTCCAATGGAATCACTGAATTTTTCAGTGAAAATTATGATCGTTTTCTCAATTATTTTATTCGCCGTATTCCCCTTGTTTCCCTTTCTAAAGGAATCGATCCAAATACATTAGAACTCTCAGATGATCTTTTCTTTGATACTTTTCCGCATTTTAAAGATCAATTTTGTTTTCTCTCAGGACCAAGTTTTGCTCACGAAATTATGCAAGAACAGATTACACTCGTCACTCTTGCAGGACGCTCTAAGAAAGTCCTAGAAGAAGTTATTCCCATGATCAATACTCCATTTTTTAAAGTGCTTGCGAGCTACGATATCAAAGGAGTTCTTCTTGGTGGCGCTCTCAAAAACATTCTTGCGATTGCCGGTGGGGTTATTGAAGGACTGGGTTACAACCACAACACAAGAGCGGCGATGATTACTCGTGGGATTGCAGAGATGTTAAGATTCGGAGCAGTTTACAACGCTCGACCTGAAACATTTTATGGTCTCTCTGGGATGGGAGATTTAATTCTCACAACCACAGGCGATCTTTCACGTAACAAAAGTTTTGGAATTGAACTCGCTAAAGGAAGAAAGGCAGAAGAGATTATTCGTTCCCAACGCTCAGTTGTGGAAGGTTATAAAACGGCAAAGGCCGCGCGTTTTATTGCTGAAAAATATGATATCCGTGCGCAAATCTTTGGCGGAGTTTATGAAGTTCTTTATGAAGACAAAAATCCTGGCGACGTTATCGTCAGTATTATGCGTTCTCCTTCGAAATTTGAATCATGATTACACTACACGATCGTTTCAGAGGATCGCTGCTGGGACTTGCTGTTGGTGATGCTCTCGGTGCGCCTGTTGAGTTTAAAGAACGGGGATCGTTTCACGAAGTTTTTGATTTTCAGGATGGCGGACCATTTAATCTCAAAAAAGGACAATGGACGGACGATACGAGTCTGGCCCTCTGTTTAGGAACAAGTCTTTTAGAAAAAAAACAATTTGATCCTGCTGATCAGGTTGAGCGATATTTAAAATGGTTTCGTGAAGGGTATATGAGCTGCACGGGGCACTGTTTTGATATCGGCAACACAACAAAGGCAGCACTTCTTCGGTATGAGCAGGATAAAAGTGTCTATGCGGGAAGTCCTGACGATCCTGCGACAAACGGATCTCTCATGCGTTTAGCGCCCATCCCACTTTTTTATTTTCCTGATTCAAAGTCTACAGCTCATTATTCGCGTCTGAGTTCAAAAGTTACACATGCACCTATCGATTGTCTGAATACTTGTGAGCTATTGGGCAAACTCATTCATGGAGCTCTTTCCGGAAAAAATAAAGAAGAGTTGAAAAGTTCTTTTGATCATAAATTTCTGCAAAAAAATTATTCGGAACTGAGTGGGAAAGGACAAGCTTGGACATGTTTAGAATCAGCATTATGGTGTTTCTTCAACACATCTTCGTTTGAAGAAGGAGTACTATTGGCCGTTAATCTAGGTGATGATACAGACACAACGGCAGCGGTATTCGGACAACTTGCTGGTGCTTTTTATGGACAACAGGCGATTCCTCAAAAGTGGCTTGATGGTCTTTGGGATCGTGAAACAATCTCTCAATTGGCCGATCAACTTTATCTTAATCAAGCTGCTGATTGATTCTTTCGATTGTAATTGTTTCACCGAGATTAACGAGAGTGCCATCTTTTTTCTGAACAAAATAGGCCGGTACACCGACCATTCCATTTTTTCTCAAAAAACTTCCAATGACTTCATCTCTTTTTGTCCAATCGCCTATGAGAAGCTTCAGATTTTTTTCTTCTGCAAAGGCCTTGAACTTATCTGTATCAAGAACTAAACGCTCATTGACTTTACAAGTGAAACACCATTTTGCCGTGAAATCGATAAAGACAGCTTGGTTTGTCGCTTTGTAATCGGCCATTCTTTTTTCAGACCATGGTTCCCAATTTAATCCGTGAGATTGTTTGTCACGAATAAGGGCCGTCTGTTCATCATTTGAGTGCACAATTTCAGTTGAAGAAAGATTAATGAAAAGAAGAAGTGATGCTAGAAAACCTGTCAGTCCAAACCATTTGTCTTTTTTGTACAAGAGAAATCCAGCATAGATAAAAACAAGTGATACACCCAATTTAATGAGATGTGATGAACCGTCTACAAGAGCGTTATAAACATCAAAAAGCCAAAGAACCGTTAGTATAAGTGTTAGTCCTAAAATCTTCTTCAGCGTGTTCATCCAATTACCAGGTTTAGGCAAGAATGAAACGAGTTGCGGAAAGAAGGCAGTGATGATGAATGGACTTGCGAGACCCAATCCAATCATGATGAACACCAACATAATTTCCCAAGTTGATGAGCTAAAGGCAAACGTAAGTGCAGTTCCTAAAAACGGAGCAGAACAAGGAGTCGAAAGAATAGTCGCTAAAATTCCACTAAGAAAATCTCCAGCAAACCCTTCTTTCGTTTGAACGTTTCCCAGGTGCTTTCCTCCTGGAGTTTTAAATTCGAAGACACCAAAAAGATTCAACGAAAAAATAAAAAGGAAGACAATCATGAGAGCGATAAAGAGCGGTGATTGCAGCTGAAAGCCCCATCCCACCTGAGAGCCGAGTCCTTTCAATAAAACAATGATTGCGGCCAGGGCAACGAAGGTCACAAGAATACCTAGTGTATAGAAAAAATTATGACGGATGATCATACGACGAGATTCGTTCTTATATTTGATCAAACCAAAAAGCTTAAGCGAGATGACCGGAAGTACACATGGCATAACGTTTAAGATTAATCCACCCAAGAAGGCGACGATCAAATAATAAAAAAGAGATTGAGTCGATTGGGCCATGACGACAGTGGAGCCAGCGTTCGATGGGGAAGGAATGACTTCTTTTGCATTTGTTTCAGTTGGAGATTGCTTAACTGTTACAGGAGTTAAGTCAAATTTATCGAAAGTTTTTTCAAGGAGAATTGTTTTTTTCTGAATCGGATCGTTATACAAGAAACGCAGTTTGTAAGGCTTCTTAAAACGACCATCTTTTGGAAGATCAATCGGTGGGTCCTGATATTCACCATCCCAGGAAATTTCCATCGTCCCATTGATCGCAGTTGCTTCTTTGCTTAAATTTTCATGACGGAAATCAAATGGCGCCTGAGGAAATGCAAACAAAAGATTTGTATTGGCCACTGCAGACATATCACTTACATTTTTTGCTTTATATGAAAGTACCAGCGTTTTTTCAGCAACACCTTTTGAAAGTTTGATGTCAAAATTCTGAGGTATAGGACTCTGCTTAGGTAAATTTTGAAAACGTTCAGTTAGTGTCGAAGCAGCAAGTGGTGCTAACAGATCTGGTGTTTTAGTTTCAACATTTTCACCAACCATTTTGAAATCAATTTTTTTCTCACCTGGTATACAGATGTGTTTGCAAACTAACCAGGTTGAGCGAACAGAGACTTCTTTTCCAGCAAAAGCATTTAGTGTTTTTTTCGAAGCTCTGAAAAAGAAAGTATAAGCGTCTTCATAACCATAGGCCCAGAGGTTTCCTTCCTCAATGAATCTTCTAGGTGCTGGCCACTCTTCTTCTTCGAGCTTTATCTCTTTGCCATCCACAGTGAACGTTGTTTTTATAGGAAGTCCAGCATCACCAGGATTTTTCCAGTAAGTATGCCACTTAGGATGATTTTCATAACTTAGAGCAATCAATAAATCGCTATTATTTTTATAGGTCTGAATGGCCATTTGAACAGGCTTGGCCGGGACAGTTTCATCGGCCCAAAGAGGACTAACCATGAAACTAAAAATAAGTAAAAAGAGATGTGTGAAACGCATAATTTCCCTCGAGACAACCATGACGGTAAGTCCCTTAAGTTTAACTCAATTTCCGGGGCTTTAACAAGCTGGAACAGGTCCGTCTTGTTTACAAAACATGGAGCGTCGGCATAAAGTTTTAAGGACATAATTTTTAACGATTACTCCTAGGCAAGGAATCTTTCATGCTCAAAAAGCTCTATGGATTTCTCGATTTTTTTCTTCCTCCGCAACTGTCAGAGTTTGTAGAAATTGACGTCCTTTTCAGGGCAAGATTAGTGGTAGCGGCAAACATTTGTGGCATAGTTATAGTTTCGTCACTATTTATTGTTTCGAATATTTTGGGCTTATCCCTGTATGTGAAAATCGGAATTTTGATAAGTCTTATTGTTCTTTTCGCTCTAATTATTTTTCTGAAAACTCGTTTAGTGAATTTCGAAACGTGCTTAAATTTTGGCTCTACCGTTCAAATGTTAGTGCTCTTTTCTACTGTTTATTTAACGGCATTTTCTGAGAAAGGAATGGGCTTTTTTGGACTCATCTGGCTTCTTCCGCTTTTTTTGATGAATGCTTTTTATTTCAGGCCTCGGTATGCCCTGATATTATTTTTTCTCAATGGTCTCGTTCTTGCCGCTGTTTTAATGACTTTCTCACCAGAATTTTATCGACCTCTCTCGCATGTTCAAAACTTTCAAAAAGTTTATCTCATGTTTTTATTACTCGTTATTGTTTTTTGTTTTATGCAGGCGCTCTTATATGTACAAATGAGCTATCAATTGCAGTTTGAAATTCTTAAACAGAAAAGCCTATTAATTGAGAGTGCGAAATTTCAGTCGCTCGGACAAATGGCCTCGAATCTCGCGCACGATATTAACAATCCACTGTTCACCATTCAGGGAAAATTGCATCAAATGCGCAATCTTCTCTACCGCGACCAACTCGATCTGGCTTCTTGCGATCGCATCATAGAAAATGTTGAGAATACAATTCTACGGTTATCTCAGATCGTGAAAGGTATTTCGACATTCGCTCGACAGGGTAAAGGCGATCAGATGGTATCGATTCGCGTTCAAGATCTAATCGAGAGCAATATGATTATTGCTGATGATCGGTTGAAGAAGAATAATATTACTTTGAAGCTTGATATTGATCAGTCGATCAATGTTATTTGTTATCCTTCTTTTATTTCTCAAGTGCTTCTT
>CBIHOP010000071.1:0-11300 GCA_966211385.1 uncultured Bacteriovorax sp. | reverse complement strand
TACTTGCTTTGGGTATGAACGAAACTGACAACGAAGGGATGTACTACATCCAAGATCAAAGAAATATTTTCTTAAATGCTGCTTACGTTAACGTATTCAGTGACTACGCTGTTATGGAATGGGGAACAACTGGTACAGCGGCTGGATCAGCTGTTGCAACTGTTGGATCTGCAACTACTCCAAAAGCTCAAGGCGGAGTTTTCAAAAAAATCGGTGATATGTCTTACGGTGTTTACTTCGGGAACGAATCAAATACATCTTCTCTTCTAAGAATTGCAGGATCATCTGCTTTTGGAGCTGCTGGTGGAAAAATGCTTCCAACTGCTGACAACCAACTAGATCTATTCGTAGGTGGCGGAAGTGATCTTAAATGGGGAGCTAACGTAACTTACTCTGCTGACGAAGATGAAACTCGCACTTCTGAGCAATCAGCTTATGCTGTTCGTTTAGGAGCTATTGGTTCAGGATGGGATGCTCACGCAAACATCTCACTTAACTCAGAAGCAGAAGCCAATGAGTCTGTAACTTTGCCAGCTGGACTTGGTGGAGCAACTCAAGTTGTTTCACAAAAGTTCGAAGGTAAACTTGGTGTTCACGTTGGTGGATCAGTTGAAGTTATGGAAGGGCGTTTCTTCGGTTATGTAAAACATTACGGATGGGAACAAACTGATAGTGCTACGTACAGTGCACCTCTTACAGCAGCAATTGGTGGTCAAACTGGGAAAGTTGATGGTGACTTCACTTCTTACTATTTAGGTTACGGCCGTGACTGGACTGTAAATGGCGCTGATAAAATCTTCGCTTCATTAACTGCTAAGAAGACAGATATTAACTTAGAGTTCACACAAAAAGGCGAAATTCGTCACCTTGTTGTTCCAGTAACACTTGGTTATGAAGCAAAAGCTACTGATTGGTTAACTCTTCGTGGATCAGTTGTTCAAAATCTTTGGGGTCAAAGAGATAACAAGCGAGTTTACGATGCTACACCTGGTGCAGGTTTAACTAACTTAAACGCTTCTGCTCGTTCATTGATTCCAGGCATCTATGGAAGAAATGGAAAAGCAAGAATCGCTTCTTCTACAGTGGTAAACGCTGGTGCTAGCTTAACTTTCGGTCAATTCTCAGTTGATGGATTAATCGGAACATCTGCAGCAAGCAGAGGCGGTGGTATTGGATCGAACACAACTGCTGGTGTTCTTTCTCTAAACAACCTAGAAACTTCAGTAGGTATGACTTACAAGTTCTAATTCTCTCTCACTCACAGAAAAAGAAAAAGGCCGGACGAAGTCTGGCCTTTTTTTTTGCCATCTTCCATGAAAGTGGACTTTTAATTTCCAATGTTTGTAACTCTTAAGACTGCGCCTTTATTGCAAACTAGGTTGATGTTATAATAATCAACATGGGAGCATTCGTGTTTAATAATCAGCTTTTCGATTCATGGCTTGATAAAAAGTCGGACGAAATATTATCAAAAGTTGATCGCGAAAAAATCACAACAGAGGAAATGATTATCCTTGTCCTTAAAGCACAAACTAATCATTTTCATCATGCAGACATTGATCTTAAAGAAGGTCTGACTGATGTGCGTTCTCAGATCAAAAATGTCGAACAAGATATTTCTGAACTTCGAACTTCAATGGATGAAAAGTTTCAAAAAGTTGATCAACGCTTTCTTCAAATGGATCAAAAAATTGATAATCGCTTTATGTGGTTGATTGGGATCACTGTCGCGATGTCTGGCGGGATCTATCTCAAACTCTTTCTTAGTTAACTGAAATTGATTTGTCTGAGAGCTTCGTAAGCAGCAGCTGTTGCTGCGTTCGATAGGTTGAGGCTTCTGATGTGTCCGGAGTACATCGGAAGAGTGATGAGCTGCGAGTTGTATTCAGCTTTAATTGATTCGGGCAGGCCTTTTGTTTCTGAGCCGAAGATAAGATAACAATCTTTTTTAATCTTCACTTCAAAAATGGGTTTAGTCGCAAATCGCGAGAAGAGAAACATGTTTTTATGTTCTGGTTTTTCTTTCTCGATGAACTCTTCCCAGTTTTCATAAACTTTAAGATTTACGAATTTCCAGTAATCGAGACCAGCACGACGAACGGCCTTTTCAGAAATGTCGAAGGCGAGTGGTTTGATGAGGATGAGTTCGAGATCGAGAGCGACCGCAGTGCGCCCGATGCTCCCGGTATTACCGGGAATTTCAGGCGCAACTAATACGATCTTAAAATTGCTCATTATTGCTGTTTTAAATAATCAACAAGAGTACGGATGATAAGTCCAGAAGCACCTTTAGCTGAACAATATGGAAGGTGACCTTGAGAGTCTCCAATACCAGCGATGTCTAAGTGTGCCCATGCGATGTTTGGATCAATGAAGTTTTCAATGAACGCAGCACCTTTAGCAGATCCGCCGTTTCCAGATGAACCGATGTTCTTAAGATCAGCAACTGTCGCTTTCATATCATTTTTGTGTTCAGTGATGATTGGAAGTTGCCACATGTATTCATCAGTATTTTTTGCTGATTTAAGAAGAGAGTCAGCTAGCTTTTGGTTGTTTGAGAAAAGACCACAAACTTCTGAACCTAAAGCAACGAGGATGGCACCTGTTAAAGTCGCTGCATCGATAAGAGCGTCTGGTTTTGAGTCACAAGCGTAGTTAACAACGTCACCAAGAACTAAACGTCCTTCAGCATCTGTGTTGAGGATTTCAACAGTTTTTCCGTTACGAGCTGTAACGATAGAATCTGGCATTGTTGCTTTTTCATTAACAGCGTTGTCAGTGATCCCTAAGTAACAAGAAATTTTCACTGGTAGCTGAAGAAGAACAGCAGCACGGAAAGCAGCATACATAGTCGCTGATCCGGCCATATCAAATTTCATGTTCATCATCGAAGCACCTGGCTTCAGTGAGTATCCACCAGTATCGAAAGTTAATCCTTTACCAACAAGAGCGATGTGACGAGTTTTAGAAGTCGCTTTTGGTGGAGTGTAAGTTAGGTGAACAAGTTGTGGTTCATAAGCAGATCCAGCGTTAACTGAAAGGAACATTCCCATTCTTTCTTTTTTAAGTTCAGCTCTACCGAGAATTTTAACTTTAACGTTCTTAAGTTTCTTAGCATCTTTTTCGATTTCTTTTGCGTATGTTTCAGAGTTAAGAATGTTTGGTGCTTCGTTAACAAAGTCACGAGCAACTGAAATACTTTCACCAACAAGTGAAGCTTCCTGGATCGCAGCTTCGAATTTCTTCGCAGCAGTTTTCTTTTCAGAAGTTGCAAGAACGATTGTCTGAAGTTTTGCTGGTTTTTTTACACTGAGGTGACGATCGAAAGTATATGAAGCCATGTGAAGAGCTTCTACCATCGCTGAAAGTGATTCTTCTGCTTCGCCTTTGATGAGGAATCCATCAAGGTAAATAGTAGCGTCTTCATATTTTCCAGAAACAGCTTTGTAGATAGTAGCTACTTGTCTTCTTAGAAGTTCTTTCGTTACTTTTGTTTTATCACCAAGACCTAGGATAAGAGCTGTTGCCCCACCAATTAGTGTAAGTGAGAAAGTTTCGCCAGCTTCACCTTTGAAGTGTTTTGATGCGATAGCGTGTTCAAAAGCTTCTGTTAATTCACTTGGCCAGTGACTGTTAACAAGTACTTTTCCAGCTTTTGGCTCAGCAGCTGCTTTTGATTTTTTAGCAGGTGCTTTAGTCTCTTGCGTTTTGTTAAAACAAGAGAAAACATGGAGCTCTGTAGTTGATAGGTTTTGTTGAAAACTGAGGTTCAATTTCATGTGCCGTCCTAGGTAATTTCATTGATTAAACTGGGAATCGAGTTAAAATAACACAGTCTATGCTAAAAGTAACTACTCGCTACCTGGCCTCACACTTTATTCCTCCATTCGCGATTGGATTCATATTTTTCGTGGCCTTTTTGATCACGTTTTACATGTTTCGAATCATCTCATTGATCGTCAATAAAGGAGTTGAGCTAAGTGTAATTTTGGGACTCGTTTCGGATTTAAGTGTTTCATTCTTTCCAATGGCCACACCGTTAGCTGTATTCTTTGGAACAATTTATACGTTGAATAAACTTAGTGAAGACTCAGAGATCATTGCGATGAGGTCTTTCGGTCTTACTAAAACCAAGATTTACTTACCATTTTTTGTTTCAACTTTATTTATTGGCTTGACCGTTTTTTCGCTGAACTCGGTTTATATTCCAAAGGCCAATGCTGACTTTAGAAATACGATTGTGAAGCTTACGTCTACCGGAATGTTGACCAGTATTAAATCAGGACAGTTTTTTACTGATATCCCAAAAGTAACTCTCTTTGCAGATTCAGTTTCAGAAGATGGAAATAGTTTTAATAAAGTCTTTTTGCATTTAACTGAGGGTTATGATGAAAGAATTATTTTTGCCAATAAAGGTTCACTCATCAAGCTCTACGCTGATGACCAGATGTCAGCACCATCACTTCGCCTGCACTTGAACGATGGAAACATCGTAAAGATCAGCAACAATGCTCAAAAAGTCGAAAAGATTCTTTTTCAAGAATATGATTTTCCTATTTTCAATGACACGGTTGCGGCAGCTCGTTTAGATAAAGATGTTATGAAAACATCTATGGAGCTGAAGGCCTTGAATGCTGAAAGAGCAAAGGCCATTGCGGAGAAAGTAAAAGCTGGAACTAAGCCTGAAGATCTCAAAGAAGATAAGAAGACTTTAGCGAAAGGTTTGATTGAATACTACGGACGATTTGCTTCTTTTCCCCAAATCATTCTCTTTGGTTTACTAGGTTTTTCGTTGGGAATTAAGAAGGGAAGAGGTGCAACCGGAAACAATACAATTGCAGCGATTCTCATCGTACTTGGTTACTATGCACTTTATTTTTTGTTAATCAGTTTAGCGCAAAGAGGAGTTGTTCAAGCAGTTGTCGCTAGCTTCCTTCCAAGCGCCGTCCTTTTCCTCGTTTCTTTTTACTACTACCGCAAATTAGATTGGGTAGGTTAAGCACTAAGGTTTAGGTGTTGTAACAGGGGCCTGGGCCGGAGTTTGATTTTGAGCTTCTGCTTTTGGTGTCTGGTTCTGCTTCATGAACTCTTCACTTGTAAGTACACTTCCATCCGGTTGAAACACAAACAGTGGTGACATGAACTTCGTTTTCATTTCCTCAGGCAGCACAAGATTTCTCACAGAGTTTTTATCGTTTGAAAGGCTAACTGGTTTATTGTTGTGAAAGGCCTTAAGCGATTTAGTGTTTCCAATGAAAACTCTGATTAAAGCTCCGCGAAGGAAAAGTGTACGTCCCTGACGAAGAACAAACTTCTTTATATCTTTGTCATCAACTTTGTAAGTTAACCAAGAGTCGCCTTCAACTGCATTCAGAAATAGTGTCTCGACGCCTTTTACAGGTTGAACTCTGTATTTCGCTGGAAGATATTCGTTTACTTGCTCAGACGTCATTGATTTGTCTTCAACGAGCTGACGATCAGCAATTGAAATAGGTTTTAAAGTAACATCTTTGATCGTGACATCAGTTTTAATATTTTTATCTTGAATGATGTTTACCTGGATTGGTTCTTCAGGAACATCTTCTTTTTTCTCTTCAACAATCGGTGGAGCTTTCACTGCAGGTTTTTTCTTTTGAGTTGTTGAAAGAACTTCCGGAAGTTTTATCGTTTCTTCTTTTGAGCGCTCAAAGAAATTCTTAACGTTTATTCCGATAACTCCAATAACTAAAATAGCTACTGCCGCCTTAACAAGAAACACGCTTGATGAAGCGGTTACAGATTTTACTGTATCTAATGGAGTTGAGCTCATTACCGTCAGCGTATTTCTCGCTGTTTCGTTTCGCATTTCTGTATTGGGAGTTTCTTCTTTTTTAGCACCTGGATTTTCATCATAGGCCTTATCTAAAAGGGCCAGAGCATAGTTTTGATCCAGAGAGAGAATTTTAGCTGCAGATTTTACAAATCCGCGGACGTAAGCTTTGCTTGGAAGTTTTTCAAATTGATCGGCTTCTAAGTTTTCGAGTAAACCAATATGGATTTTAGTCTGTTGTGAAATGGTTTTCAGTGAAAGACCTTTCTCTTCACGAGTCTTCATAATCAGGCGACCAATTGTCATGTTCGCATCTGGCATTTGTTCTGAAGAGTTGTTTTCCGACTGCGTATTTTCCATTTCCATAATTAAAAACTCGGTGTTTCGATTTCTGATGATTCTTTAATAACTTCTGTTTGTTTTGAAAGCTGTTGATCAACTTGTTGATCCGGATCGCTCATTTTCTTTAATTGCATGTTTGCCAATGTACTGAAACGAGTGCCTGGAAATTTTTCCATTACTTCTCTCAGTTTCAATTGTGCTTCTGTATTTTTATTCAAATTTAAAAGTGTGATGGCCTGCTGATAAAGTGGAGCAGGTTCGCTTACGCAAGTTCCTTTACCAGCTTCGCGGAAAGATTTAAGCGCTTTTTGAAATTGAAATTCTTCACTGTAAAGTTCACCCATTTTGAAGTGAGCTGCACAGTAGTCTTCTTTTTCTTTCAGTGATTTTTCTAAAAACTCAAAAGCACCACGACGATCGCCTTCTTTCAAAGAAAGAAGAGCGAGGTTGTAGAGATTGCGATATTGATTTGTGTAAGTAAGATCCATCGTCACTTTTTCAAACTGCTCACGCGCTTCTTTAATTTTATTTTTGGCCATGTAGAGATTGCCCAAGTTCACGCGAGCATCAGAATTTTTCGAATCTAGATCAATCGCTTCTTTTAATTCTGCTTCAGCTAGTGGAATTTGATTTTTGAAATAGTAGGCCATTCCAAGATTAGTTCTGATTTGAGAATCTTTAGGAGCAAGTTCTTTTGCTTTTAAAAGATTGATGAGGGCCTTGTTGTATTCTTTGTTTACGAGTTCAGACGTACCTTGCCCGTAATAAACATCGGCCTTTCTTTCTTCAGGCGTTTTTTCTTTTACTTTGTTTGATGAACAAGAAATTGTGAGTAATAAACTCAAACCACAGATAACTGAAAATTTATTCATGAAAAAACCTCACATCTCAATCCATTAAGATATGAAGATATTCTAAGCGTTATCCTTCCTTCTTGTAAATATGCCTACAGTTTCAAAATGCTGAGTTGAAGGAAAAAGATCGAAGAGGTCGACACTCACAAGATCGTACTGATTAAGGACCGATAATGTGTCTCTAGCAAAACTTGAGGGTTCACAGGCAATGAAGATAAAACCTTGAGGTTTGAATTCGTTTAGAAACTCAGAAATATTTTTCAATCCTGAGCGAGGTGGATCAAAAACAATCCAATCGGGGCGAGGAACGCCTTGAGCTTTGAGACCAATCAGCGACTTGAGAGCAGCTTTGTCATAGAGATCAATCGAGAAAAAACGCTGATGAGCGTGGGCCATTGGAGTTGTGCGATATTTATCCACAACAATGGTCGTATTTCTAAATTTTACAGAGAGGTTTCCGTTTCCGCCGAACAGATCGTAGATCACCGATTTCGGAGGAATAACTTCTTCAGCTTTTTTCTGAACCCAAGATTTTAATGTCTCGTTCATTTCTGGGTTTACCTGAGTAAAACCACCATGAGCGTATGATTTATTAACGGCGGTTTGAACATTATGGCCTTGGCCTTTTTCTTTCGAGTAAATTTCAATATGGCCTTTCACGGGTTCTTTTTGAACAAGTCGAAGCCATGAATTCTCAGCGTAAAGAGCGCGCAATTCATAGGCAACACTTGGATCAGTAATTAAACATTCTGGCACTGGAACAATCGCCATTTGTTCGTTCATTAATCCTAAAAGTTTTTTCGATTTATCATAGTGAAGTTGAAGTCGATTACGATAACCAAGTCTTCTTTTTGCACCATGAACAGTAATGTCGATGGCCGGAAATTTTATGAGATGGCGCTTTAAAGCATTGTGTTTGAATTCAAGTTCTTTTTCATAGCTCGTGTGCTGAAAATCACAGCCATTGCAGGCATTGAAATGCACACAATCCGGTTTCTGACGAAACGGTGATGGAGTGTTAACCGCAGTCAATTTCGCAAATTGCACACCTTTTTTCTGAGAATAGACCTCGGCACTAACGGCTTCTTCCGGAAGTGTTTTCTTGATAAAAGTAATCTGGCCTTCTTCTTTAGAGACACCTTGTCCAATTGGGTCGATATGTTCGATTCTAAAGTCTGTTTTCATGTTTTTTCGCTCTTAAATAATTCAAATTCTATGTTTCTGATGTTATGCTTCGCTATTAGTTTTTCTTTAATTGGCCTATCCACGGAAATTTATGGATCAGAGATTTATTCGCAACTTTTCTATCATTGCTCACATTGACCACGGTAAATCGACACTTGCCGATCGTATCATGGAAGCGACCAACGCTGTTAGTAATCGAGAAAAAAAGGATCGATTACTAGACAATATGGATCTAGAACGTGAACGCGGAATTACAATTAAAGCTCAAGCCGTTCGTATCCCCTATAAAGCGAAAGATGGCAATGTGTATTATTTTAATTTGATCGATACTCCGGGGCACGTTGATTTTTCGTACGAAGTTTCGCGGTCTCTGGCCTCTTGTGATGGGGCCCTGCTGGTTGTGGATGCCTCTCAAGGGGTTGAAGCCCAAACTTTAGCTAACGTTTACATGGCCATCGATAACGATCTGGAAATTCTTCCGGTTATTAACAAAATTGATTTACCACACGCGGATGCTCCAAGAGTTAAGAAAGAAGTTGAGGACATCATCGGGATTGATACGAGTGAAGCTTGTGAAGTATCGGCCAAGAGTGGGATCGGAATCGACGGCTTGCTCGAAGAAATTGTTAAAAAAATTCCTGCTCCAACAGGAAAAGCAACAAACGATCTGCAATGTCTTATTTTCGATTCGTGGTTTGATGTTTACCAGGGTGTAGTCATTCTGGTGAGAGTAGTGGAAGGGACATTAAAGAAGAGAGAAAAAATCTTTTTGAAAAACTCTGCCCAAGAATATGAAGTTTTAAAACTAGCGGTGAATTCACCGTTTTTCACTGAGCTTGATGAACTAACGGCCGGTGAAGTAGGAATGTTAATTTGTGGTATCAAAAATATTCGTGATGTTAATGTTGGTGACACTGTTGTTCACGCCAACAAAAAAGAGACTCCAAATCTTCCGGGATATATGGAAGTAAAACCAATGGTATTCTGCGGGATCTTCCCCGTTGATTCACCTGACTATGAAAATCTAAAAGAAGCTCTTGAGAAACTTGCTCTCAACGATGCTTCGTTCACTTACGAGCCGGAGAGTTCAGCGGCCCTTGGATTTGGATTCCGCTGCGGATTCTTAGGTCTTCTGCACATGAACATTATTCAGGAACGTCTGGAGCGCGAATTTGGACTGGCACTCATTTCTACAGCCCCATCGGTTAGTTACAAAGTTTTAAAAACTAACGGTGAAGAACTAATGATCTCTAACCCGAGTGAAATGCCAGAGACAGGCGAGATTGATTCAATCAGTGAACCAATGGTTAAGCTTTCTATCCACGTTCCGAATGAATATGTTGGGAGAATGATCACACTGTGCGAAGAGCGCAGAGGTATTCAAGATCAGATTAAATACATCACAGAAGATCGTGTTCAGGTTATTTACAATCTGCCATTGTCGGAAATGGTTTTCGACTTCTACGATAAACTCAAGGGTCTTACGAAAGGTTATGCCTCAATGGACTATGAGTTCACAGATTACGCAGTAGCGGCGCTTGTTAAAGTGGATATTCTTCTCAATGGCGACAAAGTTGATGCGTTATCTATCATCTGTCACCGGGACAATGCGTTCTATAAGGGACGTGACCTAGTGCAGAAACTACAAAAATTAATTGATCGTCAACAGTTTGATGTTGCGGTCCAAGCCGCTATTGGTGCTAAAATAGTTGCCAGAGAAACAGTTAAGGCCCTTCGTAAGAACGTACTCGCTAAATGTTATGGTGGTGATATTTCACGTAAACGTAAACTTTTAGAGAAACAGAAAGAAGGGAAGAAGCGCATGAAGATGGTGGGATCAGTGGAAGTTCCCCAAGAAGCGTTCCTGGCAGTACTTTCGACGGACGAATAATAAGGAAATTATGCATCCTCTACTCAAAGAACATTTTTTAAAGGCCCTCGACATTTACACTCAGGGTGTACACTACGACACATTGCTTGAAGCTAAAAAAGAATACTTCACGATCACTGGCCAGGCCAATGACGATGATGATGATTTCGAAGCACGCATGAACTCGTTTAATGAGTGGTATGTTCTGCAGTTCATTTCTAAACGTGGAACTCGCACAGTCATCAGCGATTACCTCATCAATAACCCAGTTGATGACTTCTTAGCGAAATCACTCTCTGGTGTGAACTATTCACTTTATGAATATGTCGGAAAGAACTTTCGTGGATACGATGTTCTCTACGATATGCTTCACGATAAAAAAATCTCTCTTCCTAAAGGAGAGTCACTTCCATCAATCATTAAAGACGATATCTTCGTAGGCCGAGTTCTCACTTACGAAAACCAAAACTTCTTGATGAACGGTTTATGTGTAATCCCAAAAGAAGTTCGCGGCATTCTTAAAAAAGAATGTAAACGCGTTCGTAAGCTTAAAAATCCAGGTGAAGAATTGAAGTTTTTGTTAAAGACAGAATCATTCAAAACAAAATGGATTCGCTACGGACACGTTGACGCCACTAAAATTTTCCAATTTTAGTGAGTCTTAATGCTGTTTACTAGCTACGAATTCCTCTTTTTATTTTTCCCGATTGTTTTCATTCTTTATTATGTAGTGATGCCAAAAAAGGTGAAGTTGCCCTTCATCTTTTTGGCGAGCTGTTTTTTTTACGGGTTCTGGAGCTTTAAATTTCTTCCACTTTTACTACTCACGATTTTTACTGACTTTAAATTAGGCCAGATCATCGGACGAACAAAAGATGAAAAGAGAAAGTACTCGCTGGTTGTTTTTTCAGTTGTACTCAATCTTACGTTTCTAGGATTCTTCAAATACTTTAATTTTTTTCTCGATAACACCAATTCTATTTTAGGACTGCTTGGGTATAAAGAGCTGCACGGAATCGGAACAATTATTCTTCCGCTGGGGATTTCTTTTTATACATTCCAGTCGATGAGTTACACGATTGATGTTTATCGCAGCAAATTTAAACCCTACGAAGAATTTCTTCCTTTCGCAGCTTACGTTACGTTCTTTCCGCATTTAATTGCCGGACCGATTGTTCGCCATTCTGAGATGGTAACTCAATTAAGTAAGAGTAGTGAGAAAGCATTTAATCTTGATCTC
>CBIHOP010000070.1:0-11320 GCA_966211385.1 uncultured Bacteriovorax sp. | reverse complement strand
GATCTAATTTTAAAACCATTGGATCTCTTTCAAGGGATGGGGGTTGAAAAAGTCTCCATCAATCGCCCAGACTTACTCGCTGTTTTTCAAAAGAAAGTGGCCGAAAATAACGGCGCAATTGTCGCTCAGCCTTTTTGTGCCGAAGTGACGATGGGAGAGATACGTTCACTTTATTTTAAAGGCAGAGAATTAGGTTCAATTCTGAAAGTTCCTCAGAAAGGGGAGTTCTTAGCTAATATCGCTCAAGGAGCCGCTTTCCATGCGATCGAACTGACTCCAGAAATAAAAAAAGAATGCGATCAAATCTGTGCGCATCTCATGAGTGAAGGTGTTGATTGGGTGGCGTTCGATATTTTAGGCGGACATGTTTCTGAAGTGAATATCACTTGCCCCGGCCTGTTAGTAGAAGTCAGTTTCGCGCACAAGAAAAATCTCGCACTCGAAATCATCAAACAATTAAATTAAGATTTTCTTCCGTTGAGCATTGCAGTTAATTCAACGTTAACAAAAGCGATGGATTCAGATTGATCATTGAGTTTCTCTGCCATCTTCAAAGAATCATGCGCGATCTGGGCCGTTTTGTTGGCAACATCATTAATCTGCAGCATTGATTTGTTAACTTCTTCAATCCCTTTACTTTGTTCAAGCGTACCTGAGTTAATTTCTTCCAGCATGTTGCTGATGCCTTGAGAGTCGACGCTAATTTGATCGAAAATACGGTGGCAATTGTTTACAGCGCTATGGCCTTCTTCAATTGTACTTTTTCCAGATTCCATGATTGAAACCATCTGCCCTTGAGAGTTTGTAACGATTTCATTAACTCGCTTAACACTATTGTTAAGAAGATCAGAAATTTCATTGGCAGCTTGACCACTCATGATTGCAAGATTTCCAATTTCTTCTGCTACAACAGCAAATCCTTTTCCATGTTCACCAGCTCTGGCCGCTTCAACAGAAGCATTGAAAGAGAGAAGTTTGGTCTGAAAAACAATGTCATTAATAACTTTTGTCTTCACATCAATATCTTTAATGAGTCTAGTGACTTCACCAAACTCAGTGCTGTTTTTGTTAACTTGTTCAATCATTTTTTCATTTGAGACGCTGATTTTTTTAATAGTCTCAAGCATGATGCTAATGGCCTCTTTACCTTCAGAAATTTTTTCTAAACTCTCTTTTGCGTTTGAAGCAGATGCAGTTACATTTTCACGGTTGACGTCAGTCATTGAAGAAATTTCTTGAACGGCCTGAGACGTCGCCTGGATTGTCGCATTTTGTTCAGTTGAAGATTGAGAAAGGAAGTCGCTGGTGGAAGCTACTTCTTTAGAGGTATCAGCTAAAGTTTGCGTAGAAGATTGTAATCTATCAGCGATTTGGAGAAGAGTATCAACCAAACTTTTTCTAAAATTAAATCCAGCAACACTGATGAGAACGATCATAAAAACGCTTGAAAGAATGATCATCCATTTTAACTCTGCAGCTCTTTTTTCCGAGAGGCGAAGAGTTTCATCGGTCGACTTTTTGATAAGATCACCTTTGCTGTCTAGTTCGGTGAGAACTTTAAAATAGACTGGACTCACATCTTGTATAAAAAACTCGATGGCTTCAGAAGTTTTACCCAAAAGAATTCTTTTATCAACGAGATCGTTCACCTTAGCTTGATAATCTTTGGTAAGAACTTCAGTCTGCTTGCAATCAAATTTACAACGTTGGATGTGTCCTTCAATCTCTTTGAAATCTTTCTGGAGTTTTGCAATTGAAACTTCTAGAACATCAGGATCTTTCTCTGTCATGAGTGACGTAAGCGAGGAGTGAATTGAAGAAAGATCAATGGAAAGAGCAATGATGTTATTACTAATGGCCGCACTTTTTTCCGAGTTGGCCATTAGTTCGTTAAGATTTTTTTGCGTAGAAAAAATTGTGAAAATAGCAGAAACGCAGCTAATGATGATAATCAACGAGATAATGAGTAACAAATATTTACGAAGACCGATCTTTTTTAGCATGCGTTTCCTGAATCTTACTTAAGTTTGCTTACACTGAATCCCACCACTAGTGAGCCAATGTTTTTTCCACCATCAACAACAGGAACTGCAACTTGAATACTTTGAAGACCTGTTGATTCATCCATTTCTACTTTGCCTTGCCAAGTTTTGCCGGCCATTGGGTCGTCGTGTTTTGGTTTTCCTTTGTGTGACCATCCAGAAGTTTTTGCAATGAAAGCTACTTTTGTTCCGTCAGCTGCATTTAAAAATGCTTCGTTCATCATTTCATTTTTTTTAGATTTAAGAACTTCTGCTGCTGGTGTTTTAGAGAAGTAGCGAACTTTTGGATCAAGAACTGGAAGCTCCTTCCACTTATCTTGAGTCATGTCTTTGTAGTCAGCAAGCGGAGTAGTGTTTACTGCTTTAACAGCATCTACAACTTTTGGATCAGCTGCTAATTTTTTTACTTCTTCAATTTGTTTTGTGAGAACGGCAGATTGCTCAGCAGTTAATTCATTGGCGTAAACGTTAGCTAACATCAGTGTTGAAAAAATAAAACTCAGACAAAGTTTCATTGGTATTGCTCCGATAAATTGTTATTACACTATCCACCTTATCGAAACAGCGATAAAAAAAAAGAGAGGCAAAAGCCTCTCTTTTTATAAAGATATTATCAAACTTAAATATTCTTAGTTTGGAAGATCGTATGTATCATCTGTCGCAAATTCTAAATTGAATGCAACACACTCAGTAGCATTTGTCGTACCGTTCACAGGGATTTTGTAGAACGTATCGTCTGTACATGCTGTTGGTAATTTTCCATAAATAGCTTGATTACAGCTGTGATTTGATTCAATAGAAATAACTTCTAAGATGAATGGAGAAGTTGTCCCGTTAGGGACAGTAAAGCGTGCAGTGTTTGAAGATCCACCAACAGCTCCCGTTAATGTTTTTACTTCACCTAAACTCTGCCCTTGAGTTCTGAGCATAACTTGAACTCTTAATCGTGAAAAATTATTTTGTGTCCACGTTGAACACGTTCTTCCTTGTCTTGAAGTTCCACCCGACACTGTACTTGGTTTCATTCTCACGGCGAAACTCGCATCAGTTCTAAATTGGTTAGGAGAAATATAAGAGGGAAGGTTTGTAGCTGAAGACCAGTAAACAGGTCCAACAGTACCAGGTCCGCTGAAAACAAGTTTCGGCAGATTTGTATAATAACATTGAGTCGCGCCTGCGCGAGCAACACCATCTGAACAACCTGTTACTCCACCAGTTCCACCAGTGCCGCCGGTTCCGCCAGTGCCTCCAGTTCCGCCTGTACCACCAGTGCCGATTGGATTGGTAATATAGTTCACCGTTGATCCTGCTTTTTTCTCAGCACATGAGCCGAGTAAAAGGAGAGTGAACATCATAAGAGGAAGTGCTTTATTCATTTTCATAAAAACCTACGAAACATTGTGGTTTAAGGTTTAGTTCTCCATGACCTAATCGACCGAATTGGTGGTTTTCTTGAAAAATTAATTCAATGGGGCAAAAGACAGCTCTTTTTGGTAGGTTAAGTGCTTGAAAAGGCGAGTTGTTGCAGAGGTTGTAAACACGATCAGTGTTAGATAGAATAGTTGGGTCGCACTCCTAGGATTGGAAAACGCGGCATGGACCATATGAAAACTTCCGAGCTAGAAAAATTCATCCAAGGCCTTACAAACGATCTTTATAGCATGGCATTTGTCATGATCCCTGATGATCTGCAAGCTTCGCAGTTAATGATCGATTCCGTTCAGGCTTTTCTTTTACAGAAGAACACCCTACTTCAAAAGTGGGAAGATGATCTATTAATTGCAGATGAAGAGAAAAAGGAGATGTGTAAAAAGCATATCCTCAAATGTATCTATGAACTTTCTAAAAAAAGATATGTTCAATTGAAAATGAGTTTAAAGGACGTTGAAGATTCCAGTGGATTCTTCTCACTCGAACTAGATGAAAAGGCCGCACTTTATTTAAAAGAGCGTGCGCATTTTGATTTGCTTGATTGCGAATTCATCTTGTCCAAGTCGAAAAGTGAAGTCCTGGCCTACCTTTATAGTGCACGCTTAAAGATGGCCGAAAAAATGAACACTGTCATGGCCCTGGACACAGCCATGCAACAACAAGGAAACTAGTTTGGATAGGGAAAGCGTAGCCTTTCGTTCAAATTGCATTCACTCCAAAAATATTTTCTCCCTTGCAGACCTGCCACAAGAAGACGAAACTTTTTTGAAAATCAAAAATCACATCGACACTTGTCGAGTGTGTAGTAGTCGATATGCTCAATTCAACACTCAAGTTGAAGCTATGAGAATGTATATTCCGAAACCAATCATTGATAGAGAATCGAAAGAAGTTTTTGAAAGAGAAATTCATGATCTTTTTAAAGTTCTGAATCTTAATCCTTCAGCGGCAGCGAAGGCGAGATTGAAGCAAAAACTCAAAAGTGTCGACGTCATTGGGGCGAGTTTTATTTCTCATCTCACTTCAAAAACGATGCTTAAAGCTTATGCTTTTGCGGGATTCACTTATCTCACTCTGAAATACTTTTTTTAGTTAATTTGAATTTGATAGTAGATCGAAAACTGTTTGCGGTTTTTTGTGAAAACTTTTGGTGGATTCGGTTGGCTTAACTGCTTCAATGTTTCTTCAAAGAAGTAGTGAAGATCATCATTTTCAGAGGATTTTAGAATCTTTACTGTGACGATATTTCCTGCTTCGTCGTAATCGATTTTCCCAATGAGTAAGTGTTTGCTGTCGAAGACCTTTGATAGTCCTGGACGTTCAATAACTATTTTTTCGTAGTTTGCGTAAATCTTTGAAAAATAATTTTTATAGCTGCGAACATAGAAAGAGTAGTAGGCCTTCTCATCAGAATTCAATTCATCTTCTGAGACACCTTCTGGTCTTTCATATCTAATTTCAAAATTCGAAATTTTTTCAACAGCTTTATTGGTTGGGCCGAAACCTTTTCCGGCTTCACTTTTTAGAAGATCTTGCTCTTGAGAACGAGGAATTACTTTCTGCACTTTTGGATTGAAATAAAAATGCGAATTTTTAGAAGATGCAACTGTCGGTGGACGCATGTTCAGTGCTTGCGACGATTCCATTTTGGGAGGGGGAGGAGTTGTGTTCGATAATTGCGGACCAAGATTTCCAAGAGAAAGTCCACCAGTACCTTGACCGCCTTTTCCACCGGGTGGTGTAGGTTTCGGGCGAGTTGGATTGAGATCCGGACGAAGCATATTTTTAACTCCATCTTTGATTCCAACTTTACGCAGTTTTTCGACTTCCGCCTGATTCACTACTTTTATGCGGTCTATTTTTAAGGGGCGGGATTTGTTTTCATTCATTAAGCCTAGAATTTGATTTTCAAGAGCTTCTTTTTTAACCAATAAAAAGAGTAGGGCATGTATGGCAAGGGCCACGACGAGGGAGACACTAAATCGAGAAGACGCTGTATTCTTGATCACTTCAGTATAATAACGTCTCTTCATTGGAAAACCCAGGTATTTTTGACCCTATTGTTGACCCGGGTACTCACAAAGGTAGAATCAAATTGGGTCAGACTGTCTGATCTTACTTTGCAAGGATTGCAATTTCATGAAGAAGTTAGTGAATGTTCTGGAAAACAAACGCACTATGATTGGCATGCTCGTACTGGGCGCGCTCATTTATACCACTTACAATATACAAGATAGCTCGCAGCAATTGAAAAAAGTTACAAATCTGGAAAGTGGGATTCAGACTTGTTTCACTCGCGTGAATCAATCTTACACAGCAAACATTCTAGGCGATGCTTCTTCAACATATCTCACTCAGAACTTTCAGAACCTTACTGAAGAGTGTTTTGCAGAAGGTATTTTAAGCGCAGAAAATGGACTTAAAACGCAGCTTCCTACTGTTGCGAAACTTCTAAGTACTCTTGCTTCTAACGTTCACTGGTTCCATGAAGATGTTCTTGCGCCAGCAAGTTCAAAAGGTCTATCAGGACAGGGAAGAGATGTTGGAACTCGTTTTGAAAAAATCGAAACAACAAAAGATCAAATTCTAGAATCAACTGATCAATATAAAACTCAAATTCACTCGCAACTGAATCAAGACAAGAGTCTATTCTGTGTTTTTGCAACATTGTTAGCTGTGCTGATGGTGAGCGAATATATGAGCATGACTCGCAGAAGACTTTCAAATTCTGCTCGTGAAAAAGAAGCGTTTGCGGAATTAATGACTGAAAACGATGGTGCTTCAAGTGTGAAGGCCGGAGAAATTATTAAAACGGCCCTTGAGCAAAATAGCCTTGTGAATTGTGCCCGTCTTTTTTCGAATTTTCACCAATACACATTGGTTGAGCGTAATAAAAATAAACTTTCGTTAGAGTCTCTGATCACACCAACACAAGTGAGATCAACACTTGTTACTGAAGAAAATCTCAATACAACTCTTGATAAAATTTGGGCCGATGATAGCATAGCAATACCGGCCGATAATAAAGGATCAAAAGTTTTGGAAGACATCAATTTAGAGCAAATGAGCTCTTCAATGGTTGATCTCCTTGCAGAAAAGTTATTTTCTCGTGGAGTTCAATTAGATATCAACGTGGCAGACACGTTGACAGTTAAAGGTAAGCAAGAAGAGTTAGAACAAACTCTTTTCCATCTTTTAACTTTTGCGATTAATTCGACTCAATCTGAAAACAACGAAAAACATGTTTCACTATCTGCACATAAGTTAGGTGATGTCGTTGCTCTAGATCTTCTTTATTCAGGTCTTGGATTTGAAGAAGGTGTTCTAAAGTCGAGAGTAGGGTTAACAAACGAATCAAACACAGCTCTTGATCTAGATCTTCAAGTTGCTCAAGCACTTTTAGAAGAAATGGGTGCTAAAGTCCAATTAGATAACAAGCTCGACCAACAAGGAGAAATTGTTGGTGGAAGAATCAAAATTATTCTTAAAGCTGGTCAGAGAAAACTTGTGGATCTTAAAGTGGGAAGCAAGAAAGACATTCTAGCGTCTTTACAGGGAATCAACGGTTAATTTCAGTTCTTAATATCGAGGCAATCAACTCTTCTGTTTCTTTCAGAAGAGTTTGCTTTGAAGTTTTTAATTCTTCAAAACGTTTTGTCACACGTTCTAAATCTGCAAATGAAGGAACTTTTAAATTCAGAAGAATGTCTGAAATGTGAACGCCATTAGCATTCTGAAGAACGAATTTAATGAAGTGATTCATCAAACTTCCAGAGTGCAGATGAACGATTTCTTTTTCCTGGAACTTCATAATAAGAATTGAATCTTCATCGTTGTTTTTTACTACGATGGAAGTCAATGGAAGTTGAAGTTCACTTGGTGACTTGATTTTATAATCAACAAAAACATCATCATTCTTTTGGTAGATTTGATGTGTTTTAAGTTTTACCAACTCTTGGCTGATCAGCGGATTGCAGAAGCTAATAGTTTGAGGTTTTCCATCTTCCATCACTTCTAATTGCGATTTTAACTGCATTTTAAAGTGTGAAGCGAGAGAGAGCATGTGCCACGGATACATTTCAGCATCAGTCGCAAAAGTCGCTTTTAAACGGCTAAATTGCATTTTAAGAGCTTCTGGATGCATTTCATTTAATGATTCAGGATCAGATTCCATTAAGCGATAAGGTGCTTTAGTCGATTCTGGCATGAAAGTCGTTTTTAAGAAGAAGCTAGGTACGAGAAGCGATTTAAGTTTTGCTTTCAACTTTGATGGGCCATCACTCAATTGAAGTTGAATGATTTGGTGACCAAGCATCGATGAGAAATATTCCCTAAAGACGTTAAGGTTAATGGCAGAATGTTTTGGTGTTAAACCGAAGTAATGGAAGAACGCAGTTCCATATTGTTCAAGTTTTCCGCGATAAGCTTCAATTGGAGTTAGTTCCAATTTTACGTCTGTCGGATCATTCTGATTAACGATGAGAAGAAGTGGGTAACTTCTCTCAGGGCCTTGGCGAAGACCTAGAAGTTCAGACGCCACACTATTTTTTCCATAATGGCTTTCATCATGGCTGATCACTTCTACGTTGAAGAAAGTATCAAGTGAAGTACATGAACGTGTGAGGTTCTTGAAAAAGCTTGGGTGGGGAAGATGTCCTGAATCTTTCGACGCTGTTGAAGAAACAAGTTTTCCTTCGATGATTGCATCTTGATGGAATTCAAAAGCAATATCTTTATCGATTTCATTTACATAAAGCGGAGTCATAACAGAGTTTTTGTTTTTCAAAAAGCTCTGGAACTCTTCTACGATTTTATTAAATTTGTTAAAACGTGAAAGGTTTCCTTTGAACTCAAACGCCAAACATGATTCTTTTTGCTTGCGATTCATTTCAAAGAGGTGATTGTTCTTTAGAGGAGCGGCTTCACGTTTTGTAAGCACGTAAATAAAATGGGCGATTTCGCCTTTTCCTTTTAAGTCTTCAAGGTTGAAGCTCGCTTCCACTTTAAAGTCTTTTAAAAGCTGTTCTACGCGGTCAGAGTGACTTGGAACAAACAGTTTCTGATTCGTGAAAACGAAAAGTACACCATCTTTTTTCATTGAAGCTTTTTGAGCTTGAATCTGTTGAACCAAGAAGTGGTGAGGGTTTGTTTTTGGAAGCTCAGTTAAATTGAGAACGATACGGTGATAAAGCGTCTCAGTTCCTGGAAGTGCTGCCATATTGAAAAACGATGCTTGAGCTAAACCATCTTCTGGTGATAGACGATATTTTTCACGCATGATTTTGCAGATGAATGGAACAACTTCATATTTGTGTTCAATGGCGATGCGAGTGAGGAAACTTAAAAATTGAAGTTCCTGACAAATTTTCAAGAACTGTCCGTCGATGAATTCTAATCCTTCGAATTCCGGACAAATCAAATTGTTCCAATGAGAAACTTTGATGTTTGTTTCTTGAGCAAGCCAGTGAGAAAGGGCCATTGAAGAAACGTGGTTTCCTGCAAAACGAGTGTTCATTGTTTTAGGAAGCAGGCAAACTTTTTTAGGTGAGAGGTTCGAAGCTTTTGCTTCTGGCCTTAACCAATTTGGAAACTTAATCAGCATTTCATTCACAAGTAGACCGAATGAAAGGTGAGAAAGAGAGTGAGAGTAATTTCTAATTGAATAAATCTTATCATCTTTTGGAGTTGAGATAAGTTTAATTAGTTCTGTAAGAGTGACGTTTTCAAAAGCTTCTTTAAGTTTAAGAAGCTGATCTTTGTATTCGAGACTAGGGCGGTACCAGCTGTATTGGTTGATTTGTAGAGAATCACACATCAATTCAGTAGAGCTGTCCTTAACGAAAATTTTCCCCAGGAATGAAAGAGGATTCATGAGAATATCTTCTGTCACTTCAATGCGCTCTTCACGCGCAAGCTCCATGATGAATTTAATTCTGAATAAATAAATAGCGACTGCTCTAAAGCAGTGTATGCGGAAGAAGTCTTCAATCGGTTTTTTTAACGGTGAAGAATCGTCCTGCACATGAAACCAGAAATCATTTGGCTGAGTGAGTGATGATTTATCAACCTTTGCGTAGTCAGCGAATAACATAAATTCACTGTACGTTTGTTGCTTCATCGACTTACTAGTCGCACATGATTTTTTGAAAAATGCCTGAGCATCGATCGAGAGATTGTTGAGAGTATTTTTTACGACAATGGCAGAAGCAGTGATGAGACCTTCACCTTTCCAGCCAGGAATGAAAAATTCAGAAGGATTAAATGAAGACAGCGCGGCCTCTGCACCTGAATAAGGTGCATTCATAAGCTGTTTCTGCATTTCATCAGCGAACGCATTATGAAAGGCATGCTGCCATAAGTTTGGTCTGACGTTGTTTTGATCCAACTTTTTAATCCTAAAAAAACCAACCAATTTCATTTGTTATTTGGGACTAAAAGTGTGTCTTAACATGAGCGTGAAGTCATGAAAAAAAAGCGAAAAAAAGCACGATTTTTTTTATTTAAGGTCTTGGAATAATTGAAGTAAGACATTTACCTAAAGATTTGACCACGAGTCATCGATAAGTTGGGAGAAGTGACTAAAAGTTCGTACATTTCTGTTGACTTGATTAGGGGCGTCTATGGGCGATATTTACGATGATATTGATAACATTTTAAACGGAACAGACACTCCGGAAACGTCGGCGGAATTAGCTGATGCAATGGTCGATGGAATGCTCGATGAAGATAAAAACTTCAACGAAGCAGAACTTCAAGACATCATGTCAGAAATTGAATCGCTTGAAAAAGAATTCGAAGGTACTGAGACAATCATGGCGGCACCTCTTAAAAAAGATCCTGTCATGGAAGAATTAATGGAATCTGCTGCTGAAGCAGAAATGATCGAAGAAACATTTGATGAAGCCGTCTTTGATGAAGGCGAGCTTGATGCCGTTTTAATGGATACAGACGTTGAAGAAACGATCATTGCAGAACCTACTCCAGTGGCAGTGGCCACAAATAATCCTCTTCAAGATGTGATTGAAAGAGAATTGGCCGAATCTTTATTGAAAGAGAAGGCGGAAGAAATACGCCAAGAAATACATCAAGAAGAAAAGAAGGTTCATGTCCTGAACTTCGATAAACCAGCACCGAAAACAACACCAACAACAACACCAACGACAACAAAAGGATCAGAAGTGGCCTTTTCAGCTCAGGGGTCAATGGCCCTTACACTAGATTTTAAAGTCGGAACTGAAAATGCAAAACTCACGATTGAT
This sequence comes from uncultured Bacteriovorax sp., assembly GCA_966211385.1. Taxonomy (GTDB): domain Bacteria; phylum Bdellovibrionota; class Bacteriovoracia; order Bacteriovoracales; family Bacteriovoracaceae; genus Bacteriovorax. The sequence continues at coordinate 588 of CBIHOP010000070.1, read as the reverse complement.
CCGACAAAAGGTTTAACTGTGACATTGGCAGGTGTAGAGCTTGTTATCAATGAAACAGAAGGCTGTCATGTCGTGATGGAAAATGGAATGAAGTTTTCAATACCACTTTCGTCACTAGAAAAATCAGTTAAAAAAGCTGCTTAATTGTGAGCATAAAAATCCTTGGCGGATTTGCCCGCGGTCAAATGCTGGAAGTGCCCAAAGGCGATATTATTCGTCCGACTTCTGTCATGCTTCGACGAAGAATCTTTGATTATTTTCAAACTCTAGATGATGTTATCTTCGTTGATCTTTGCGCAGGATCCGGTGCTATGGGATTTGAAGCGTGGTCACGGGGAGCAAGTAAAGTTTATTTAAATGAAGTTTCAAAAGCTGTTCTGCGCGTATTAGAAGAAAATCGCGAGAACATTCTCATTCGAAATCATCATAAAAAAACCGGTGAGATTTTGTGTTCGCATTATCCAGCGGAGCGATGGTTAAAAACATTTAGAACAACATACGAAACTTTTACTGAAGAACAAAAATCTGAAACAATTATTTTCATCGATCCGCCATATTCAGAAAAAAAAGTTTATCTCGATCTCATTG
>CBIHOP010000069.1:0-11328 GCA_966211385.1 uncultured Bacteriovorax sp. | reverse complement strand
GGGAAGCTGTCATGAGCCGGCGATGGCTGCTTCGCGGCGGCAGCATGGTTTTGATCTGGCTCAATTGCCGGGTTTGGGCGTCATCAACCATGGCGCATGCACGCGCGAGCATTCTCAGGTGACGAAGTACTGTGCCCAAAATAAAAAAGCTTATCATTTGGTGACGAGAGATGAGCTTGAGAGCATGACGAAGGCCACGCACCATGAAGATGTGTGTATGTTAGTTAAGAAATTACCTTCACGCACTTTGGACCAATACCTCACGACTAAACCTGATTCGTCGATGTTGCTGGCCCTTGATCAAGTCACGAATCCGCACAACATTGGTGCCATTATCAGAAGTGCCGCTCACTTTGGTGCTACTGGAATTATTGTGAGTGATAAAAATTTAGCAGAAGCTGCTTCTTGTATTAGAACAAGTGAAGGTGGCTTTGAGTATTTGGAAATTTTTGAATCGAAAGATTTCAAGAAAACTATAAGTTCATTACAAAAAAATAAATTTCAAATTATTACAACTTCATCTCATGCTGAAAAAAGTCTTTATGATTTAAAATGGGAAAAAAGAAATGTCGTTGTTTTCGGTGAAGAAGCACATGGATTGCATCCCGATACTATGGCGATGGGTGAAGTGATAAAAATTCCCGGAACAAACAATGTGGAAAGTTTGAATGTCTCAGTTGCTTCAGCTGTTATACTTTCCGATTATTTTCAAAAGGTGAAACAAAATGAAAAAGCTCCAAGGTTTAAATAAAAGAGTTCTTCTCTGTATTCTCGATGGATTCGGAGTAAGTGAAACTGATCATAGAAATGCAATTAAGGCCGCAAAAAAGCCGAACATTGATTTTCTCATGCAGCACTATCCAATGACGACAATTGAGCCAGGTGGTGTGCTCGTTGGATTACCCAAAGGTGTTGCTGGTAACTCTGAAGTTGGGCACATGAATTTGGGTGCAGGTCGTTCTGTTAGGCAGGATCTTGTTCGTATCAACGAGGCGATTGAAAACAATTCACTTCGAGATATGGAAGAACTTAAAAATTTAATCAACTACGCTAAGACTCATTCGAATCGTGTTCACATGATGGGTTTACTTTCTGATGGTGGTGTTCACTCTCATATAAATCATTTGAAGGAACTCGCAAAAATTCTTCATGAACATAATATCGAAATTATTCTGCATGCATTCATGGATGGACGAGATACTGCTCAAGATATTGGCCATACATACGTTACGCAAATTGATCAAATTCCTTATATTAAATTTGCATCAATGCAAGGACGTTCCATCGGAATGGATCGTGATCGCAGATGGAATAAGATCGAGAATTGTTATAAGACTTTTATTGGACAGGGAAAAACGACTTCACTTACACCGCTTGCTTATATTCAAAACGAATACAAAGAAGGTCGCTATGATGAATTCTTAACTCCCGTTTTATTCGATGAAAAGCTTGCGATGAAAAATGGTGATGCTGTTTTCTTTTTTAATTATCGTCCGGATCGAGCGATCCAAATTACATTGGCCCTCAATTATTCGAAGTTCACAGAGTTTTCAGTTCCAGTTAAGCCTGGATATTTTCTCTGCATGACTCCTTATGTAACGGACTATATGGATCTTCCCATTCTGTTTGATAAAGAAAGACTGCAAGGAACACTTTGCGAATATCTTTCGGGACTTGGAAAGAAACAATTAAAGATCGCAGAGACTGAAAAGTATGCGCACGTAACTTTTTTCTTCAACGGCGGAGATAAAAAACCATTTCCGGGTGAAGATCAAATCCTTATTCCTTCACCCAAAGATGTTGCTACTTATGATCAGAAACCTGAGATGAGTGCTTATTTAGTAACTGATCGTTTAGAAGAAGCGCTGGCCGATCATAGTTATTCTCTCTACGTCGTAAATTATGCCAACTCCGATATGGTAGGACACACAGGAAATTTTGAAGCTTCAGTTAAAGCCATTGAAGCACTTGATGTCGTTGTTGGACGTTTGATGAAAAAATGTGAAGCAGAAAATGTCACCATGCTGGTCACTGCTGATCATGGAAACTCAGATGTCATGGCCTACGACAATGGCGACATCCATACATCACATTCTGATTCACCAGTGCCATTCATCGTATTTGATCCGCGCTTGAAAGATGAAAAATGTGAATTGAACGCAGGCCCTATGGCCCTTCGAAATGTAGCTCCAACTATCCTGCACATTATGGGAATTGAACAAGCTCCACTTTTTGATGGCGTGAGCATCTTTAAATAGGATTTGAAATAGGATTGAAATATGACAAAAACTACGCTTAAAAAAATTGGTGTTCTTTGCAGTGGCGGTGACTCTCCAGGAATGAATTGTGCCATTCGTGCAGTCGTGAGAACCGCTATCGGTGAAGGACTGGAAGTCGCCGGCATTCAAAAAGGCTATCAAGGTATTCTTGAAAATCAAATTCGCACTTTGGATGTTTCATCAGTAGGTAACATTCTCCAACATGGAGGAACAATGTTGCAAACTTCTCGCTGTCCTGAATTCAGAACTCCAGAAGGCAGAAAAAAAGCGGCAGACATACTAAAGAAAAATAAAATTGATGCTCTTGTTGTCATTGGTGGAGACGGCTCATACAACGGAGCGATGGCCCTTCATCAAGAACACGGTATTCCCGTTGTAGGAATTCCTGGAACGATTGATAACGATATCAGTGGAACGGATTACACAATTGGATTTGATACTGCTGTTCAAAATGCAGTCGATGCCGTCGATAAAATTCGTGATACGGCAAATTCGCATGCACGAACATTTATTGTCGAAGTCATGGGACGAAGATCACCGGCCATCGCTCTGAAAGTGGGAATTTGTACCGGAGCCGAGAACGTCGTTCTTCCAACTGCAGAAATTGAATACGAAAAAATTTCTAATGATATTGCTCGCGGGATCAAACGCGGAAAGACTTCGTCGATCATTATTGCAGCCGAGGGTGAAAAAGAAGGCATCGGGTATGTCATTCAAAAGAACTTGAAAGAAAAATTTCAATTAGACGCTCACGTTTGTATTTTAGGACATATTCAGCGTGGGGGTAATCCAACACCTACGGATCGTCTTATTGCCTCTCAAATGGGCAATTTAGCTGTGCTCACGCTCTTAAAGGGTGAAGCCGCTAAAGCAACTGTTTATCTCAACGGAAAAGTTACCACGACGGATCTGGCAAACTGCTTGCGCAAAAAAAATGAATTTGATGTTCAGGAAGTTGAACTTCTCAATTCATTATCCATTTAACAAAGATTGCATCAGCCCTTCTACCGGTAAATGATAATAATCTTCATGAACCGGAACATTGGCCGGTGCAATGATTTTCCAGGCCGAGTCTTCATCCCAATTAAAAAGCGAAAGAAGCTCCAGTTGCTGCGAGGCAGATAACTGCAAAGGACTAATCTGACCTTCAACGGATATTTTACCGGCCGCAAAACAATCCTCTAAATTATCGATCGGAAGATGACCCGTTAAACTCCACAACATGAGGAGCAGTGGTAATTCGAGATAGCGATACTCTTCGTTTTGAAATTTTTTTGATTCCAGCTCGCCTTCCACACATAAAACGAATCTCTTTGCGGGGATTTTAAGTTTTTTTTCGCGCGAAAGATAAACGAACTTCTCTTTCATCGCTCGCGAATACTTTCCCATTCCGACTATTTCAATTCCTGGACTTCCGTTTGAAGCATATCCAAAAATATCAACGGGACAGTGCTGTCCACCAAAGGGGTAAAGGCTTTTTGTTCTCATGTTCATGTCATGTTTTCCTTGAAAAATTCCTGCACTTTCTGCTTTCGCCCTTGCAAAAAAGAATCAGTGCGCTCATTCTTAGGCATTAAAAGATTTGATTTTTAAGAAGGTCGATCATCAAATTTTGATGATCAGCTAGAAGGATAAGTTCATGACGATTAAAACAAGATTAGAACGCGATTTACTTGGAAAAATGGAAGTTCCCGCGAACGCTTATTACGGAATCCATACTTTGCGGGCCATCGAGAATTTTAAAATTTCCGATCAGAAAATCAGCGACAATATTATCATGGTTAAATCGTTGGCCATGACGAAAAAAGCTTGTGCTCTTGCTAATGGTGAATTGGGAACTATTCCACCAAAAGTCGCAGCCGTGATTGTTCGCGCTTGTGATGAAATAATTGAACACAACCGCTGTCTCGATCAATTTCCTACTGATATTTATCAAGGTGGCGCTGGGACTTCAGTGAACATGAACGCCAATGAAGTTATTGCTAATCTGGCGCTCGAACTTTTGAACGAAAATAAAGGTGACTACGAAATTATTCATCAAAACGATAATGTAAATAAATGCCAAACAACACACGACGCCTACCCTACAGCTTTTCGCGTGGCCCTTTATCAGCACATACTTCATCTCGTTGATGGTCTGAAAAGTTTAGCCGGATCATTGGAAGAAAAAGCACTTGAATTCAAAAATGTTTTGAAAATGGGTCGCACCCAATTGCAAGATGCTGTTCCAATGTCACTGGGACAAGAGTTTCACGCCTTCGCTACACTTCTTCGCGAAGAAATCAAAATGCACAATCAACTAAAGGATTTATTACTTGAAGTGAATTTAGGTGCAACGGCGATTGGAACAGGTATCAATGCTCCTAAGAATTATGCTCCGTTAGCTGTGAAAAAACTTAAGCAAGTAACAGGATACAATTTCGTTCTCTCTGAAGATTTAATCGAAGCCACTTCCGATTGCGGAGCCTATGTAATGATCTCGGGAGCGCTCAAGAGATCAGCAGTAAAAATTTCTAAAATTTGTAATGATCTTCGTTTGCTTTCTTCTGGTCCACGCGCAGGTCTTCGCGAAATTAATCTTCCCGCTCTTCAAGCTGGTTCAAGTATTATGCCGGCAAAAGTAAATCCGGTCATTCCAGAAGTCGTGAATCAAGTTTGTTTCAAAGTCATCGGTAATGATATGACAGTTACGATGGCCGCAGAAGCAGGACAATTGCAGTTGAACGTAATGGAACCTGTAATCGCATCATCTCTTTTTGAATCGCTTACATTACTAACAAACGCATGTGCCAACCTCAAAGAAAAATGTATTGAAGGAATTACGGCCAACCCTGAAGTGTGTTTGATGAATGTTATGAATTCAGTTGCTATCGTCACTTTCCTCGATCCGCTTCTTGGCCATGAAATGTGTGACGTTATTGGAAAAGAAAGTGTGCAGACGGGAAAAAGTGTAAGCCAGATCGTTTTAGATAAAGGCCTTCTCACGCAAGAAGACCTTAATAGAATTTTTTCGGCGGAGAATCTATTGAACCCGGAGTATTACGGCAAGAAATACTAAGCTAAGGCTTAGTCATCTCATCAAAAACTTGATTGCTCATCGTGATCATTTGCTCTGAAGCTTGCAGTGCTTTGAGTTTTCCTTTTTGATTAGCATATAGATCTTGGTCTTTGCGGACTTCTACAATGGAATTCTTTTTTTCTGCTGTTACCACACCTTCGCAAACACACAGGTAACTCTCTTTTGCTTTTTCTACGATGAAGAATTTTGTTCCGCGAACAGCAAATGAAGCATAACGAGTTTTAACCTGGAATTTTTCACCTTCAGTGAGACCCTTTACGACTGAAAAGATTTTACCTTTTACGAGATTGAAAAAAGTTTCTTTCGGAGTGATCGATTCCACCTTTACAACCGCTTCAGCAAAACGAACGATGTGGCCATTTTGAAATTTGATATCGATGTAGCTTCCTTTTTTAGGAAGTGAAATTTCCATCCCTGTTGCGACCTCTGCACCTTCAACAATTTTCTCTTTGTTGATGAATGCTTCACCTTTGATTTTAATAATGTTTGCCACAGGGGCAAATCCCTCTGCGAAAACAGAAGACATGAAAAAAAGCGAGATGAACAAAAGATTAAAGATCTTCAATGGACTCTCCAATTGGTTTTGCAAAATGGCAGTTTAAAGTTTTATCACTAATAGAATGATGAACGACTTCCAGTTTGTAAGCATAAAGTTTCTTTAATTCTTCACAAGATTTTTTAGAATCAAGACAGAACTTGAGATGTTTACCTTCACAATTAAGCGCGAGGGTTACTCCGTCTCCAAAGTTGCAGAAAAGATTTTTGGTTTGCTCCATAACTTCTGCCCTTAAAAAGCGAGCATCGTCTGGATGCTTCTTAAGACAGAAATTCAAACCACTTGTTATTTTTCCCATGCAGTCGATTTCGTTCATCGAGTGACCTGAGATCAGCTCGGCGTGTTTACCGTTCATTTCCTTGCAAACATCTACTAATGGATAGCTGTGAACTTTAAGTGCAGTGACTTCGTTTTTAACGATTGAGGCATGAACAGAAAATGAGGCAAAAAAAAGCCACCCGAAGGTGGCTATTGTCATTATGATGGCCATAGTCCACGAAGCTTCATTGCGTTTTCTAGACGCTTGATAGCTGCAATAAGAGCAGCTGACTTCATGTTAACGTTGTACTCTTTTGAAGTAGTGTAAACGTTTTCAAAAGCGTTTTTAAGAGTTGTGTGAAGTTTCTTATTGATGTCATCAACATCCCAGAAGAAAGACTGAAGACCTTGTACCCATTCAAAGTACGAAACAACAACACCACCAGCATTACAAAGAATGTCTGGAATTAAGAAAGCACCTTTTTCTGTGACGATATCAACAGCTTCTTTTGTAAGAGGACCGTTAGCGCCTTCAGCGATGATTTTAGCTTTTACAACGTGAGCGTTGTCTTTAGTGATAACACCATCGATAGCAGCTGGAATAAGAACGTCTACATTCAATCCGAATAATTCATCGTTAGTAATGTGAGTTGTTCCTGGCATTCCTTTAAGAACTTTATTTTCTTTTACCCACTTCTCGCATTTTTCAATGTCGAGACCGTTTGGATCGTAAACACCACCAGAGATATCAGAAACAGCTACGATTTTTGCTCCTTGAGCTTTTAAGTCGTAAGCAGCAGGGATCGCAACTTTACCGAATCCGTGAATAGCGACAGTTGTGTTTTGGTTGATTGTCATACCGATTCTTTCAGCAGCGAAGTTTACACAGAATGCAACTCCTTTACCTGTAGATTCTGCACGTCCAAGTGATCCACCGATTTCAATTGGCTTACCTGTAACAACAGCTGGAACAGTGTAACCTTTGATTTGTGAATAAGTGTCCATGAACCAAGCCATTGTCTGTCCATCAGTTCCAATATCTGGAGCTGGAATATCAACTTGAGGTCCGATGATCATGTTAATTTCAGTTGCGTAACGACGAGTAAGCGCTTGAAGCTCTTGGCGAGAAAGCTGAGTTGGATCAACACAGATACCACCCTTAGCACCACCGTATGGAAGTCCAACGAGAGCACACTTGAATGTCATAAGCATGGCAAGCCCTGCAGTCTCAGAAAGATCTACACCTGGATGGTAACGGATACCACCTTTACCTGGCCCAAGAGAAAGATTGTGTTGAACTCTATAGCCCATGAAAACTTTTACAGTTCCATCGTCACAACGAATAGGAACAGAAACTTGTAGGGCACGTTTTGGATATTTTAATCTTTCAGCAACATTCGGGTCTAAACCCATTACTCTACTCGCGTCTTCCAATTGCTTAATAGCATCTTGGAATAAAGCACTGTCAAATAGACTCATCTACGACCTCCGATTCATATCAATAAGTGGTGTAGAGAGTACTCTTTAATTCAAAATATGACTAGGATTCCGCCTGAAAATTAGAGATTAAATGGGAAACTGGCGGTGATTTCGGCCCTTGCATCCGCGTCATCTGAGAAGATGGTTTCATTGTCCTTTGCGGTTGACGAAACTCGGGCCTTTATATTTGAACTGATGGCCTGGTCAACATAGGCCATGAACTCTGAATCAGTTAATGAATATTCAGCTCCTGAAGTAAAACCAATTTCTTTAAAGTCTTTTTTCGCTGATAAACGGGCCTTTCCATTTGCTGAAAGTGTTGCATTTGTTTCAAGCCAAGGATTTCTTACTTCAACAATGGCCTTTCCTTGAAGCACGCGAGCTTTGAATTTAAGCGCGATATATTTGTTCACGGGAACAGATGCATTTGGTCTCAAGTTTCTTTCAACCTTACTCATTTTATGTAACGTTGAACCTGATTCGGCGTTTTTCATTTCACCAGATAAACGTTTGTCAGCGTATCTGAACATTTTTTTAGAAAGGTATTTTGCTTTATCACCACTATCAGGAGTTTTATAAAGATTTGTTGATTCCAAATCCCATACGCGAGCAAACTCTTCAGTTTGTTCCCACGATTTCAAAGTCGATTTCATTTCTTTCATAATACCGGCATCATCTTCAGCAAAAAGAAATTCCATAGTGGGAACGTCTTTTTCAAAGGGAACAGTAAGGACTTCTTCTTCTATAGCAGCAGGTGAACGCTCTTGCGCCTGGGCCATTACCGAGGCAGATACTGTCAAAAGAATGAACATAGACACTTGTCTAAAACTTAACCACTTTGTGTTTTCGTTCTTAAAATGTCTGCCAGTCGTTTTCATAAGTTATGCCTTTTTTTAGGTATTACTAACTCTGTTCAATTATTATAGAGCAAGGGACATGCCAGGAAATGAGTTATAATCAAATAATGAAAGAATTAAAGTTGTCTTATTTTGGCAGCCGCCAATATATTGACGTGAGCACACTCACCTCTGAACTCTATAGAGCGCTTCCGGACATTACGCCCAATAAGGAAATAGCGAATTTTCAAGGTCGGTTATTAAAGAAGATTATGTATCACTGCGGGCTGATGCTCTTTACTGGAGACTCATGTCAGAAAGAGGTTGATGATAATGTGGTCGCGATCTTTGAATGGGACTATGAAGGAAAACACTTCCAGGCCCAATTTGTGGAAAGCAATGAACTCATTACTGAGCGCCGTATTGAGGACGTTGAAGACCCAAAAGAGTACATTCGCTACACCGATCAGAGAGTTATTCTGGAAAGAGTGATCAATCATGACTGCATATATAATCTTATGAAGATGGGCCGAATCATTGTTGTTCAAAATTACGCGAAATCTCCACGCGTAGTAAAATATTCGTTTAATCGCCTGCTCACAAAAGATGAATTAGCTGGGGTTGAAATGACTTCAAGGTCATTAGGTAAAAAAGATTTTTACTGTCTGGAAACATGGAAGGACGGAAAAAAATTCGGTGAAATAATCGTCAAAGCTCTTGAACTTTAATCCGCATAGATTTTCTTTAAGGCTTCACTCATACGATAACCTGGGACTGGAGAATACTCTCTTAGTAAAAGCTCCTTTCTTATGAGTGGAAGATGTCTCGATGGCAGATGAGGAAAGAGATGATGTTCGACATGATAGCCTACATTTAAAAACCATAGATCAATCCACTTACCCATAAATACGCTATAAGTTGGGATGCTTCCTTTCATCTCCAGTTTGTGCGAGTGTTGAGTGACCAGAAAGATGCTTGATAGAAAACCCTGAATAAGAATGGGAAGCAGTTCAAGACCTAACCAAAACACGAAAGGTAATTTTACAAAAAGAAAAATCTTAAAAGCAACGATGATCATGAATTGAATCGTTACTGCTTTTTTTAAGCTGAGATGTCTTTCGCTTGTGTATCGTTTATCGATTATAAACTTAAATTGAGTTCGAGTGAGGTGGATGATCTTGTATAAAAATAACTCGAAAGGACCTACTAGTTTTCGCAACGTCGGATAGCCATATGTTTCGTAGCCCATTTCATAAGGACGTTTTTCAGCTGTCCATCTATCAACTGATTGATGATGGAGGTTATGCCAGAATTTCCAGAAGCTTGGTGAAATAAGCGTTATACAAGAATTAGGAATGCAAAACAAAAGAGAAAATGTTTTATTTTTAAAAACTGAACCGTGCAAAATATCATGATTGGCCATTGAGAGAAATTCAGCAATGAATCCGAGGAGAATTCCAATCGGTAGTATCATAAGTGGGTATTTCACTCCAAGAGCAAAGAGCCCCCAATAAAGAACAAACATCCCCACGGTAATGATCCCCACAATAGGATCACGTTTAAAAAGTTTTGGATCCAATTTGTCTTGGATTTTTGCTCTAAGATCAATGTAGTTTTTATAAGAATTGCTCATTAGATATGATAACCATAGTAGGCGTTGCTTCGATCTGCCAATTTCACTTTCATCTCTTTAATCCATTCGCTCTTGAACATTTTTTTCTTTGTTATTTCATTCGCCGGCAGATTAAAGAGTTTGGCAGAATTTAATCCGAGTATCTTGCTTTTAATGGCTTCATCTTTTTCACCCAAAGTAATCTTCCAATTCATTTTTTTTGCCATCTCGGCCGGAATCTCAAAGCGTCTGAAAGCATCAATTTGCCATTGAGGAGATCCATAAAAGACAGAGTCCGTTCCCCACAACACCTGATCTTCTCCAAACTCATTCACCAGTTGTCCTAAAAAAGCAGCACAGAATTCAGGATTAACAATGGCACAACTTGCGAATGATGTTCCCAACTCAGCATAGATATTTTTAGCATTAATCTTATTCTTTATTTTCACCATGTCGGTGGACCAATCAATACGATGAGTTTTGTAAAACTCACTCATCAGGTTCTTTTGAGTTTTGGCATTGAATGAACGTAAAGCTGAATGAAAAATAATGAAATTAAGATCAGGAAAATCTTTGGCTGCCTTTTCTAAATCATTAACATTTGCAGAAGCCCAATGTTCTGGATGTTTCTTTTCGAAGAAATCTGGAAGTAGGCCTTTATGAATAGCGATATTTTTAATGCCCAGCTTTCGCGCTTTCTCATAAAAAGGATAGATGAGTTTTTCATCATCGAGCTTCCACGCTTTTTGATTCGTACTGAAGGGTTCACCAATGGGGAACATTTTCCACCCAATTGGTTTAGGACTATTGGCCAAAAACTTATCGATCTCTTGCAGGAAATTGGCATCATATGGATTGATGACGTAATATCCGGCCATCAATCTTGTACCTGCAACTTTGTTGACTGATATGGTTGCATCGCGAATTTGCAGATTAGAGAGGCTTTCTCCCTTGGGAAAAGGAGCTCCTGATAAAAATGCCATATCTGTGTCACTGTCCAGAAAAACTTCTTTCATGTAGTTCTGAAATTTAAAAGCTTCCATCTGAGTTGGAACATCTTTCCCTGAGAGAGCTGGACAATTATGTTTCGTCCACTCCTGGCATTTCAAAAGTAAGGGTTCATGAAAATCATCTTTAATCATGTGAGTCTGGATATCCAGAATGAACTGATTCTCATATTTTTTCTTCATGAGTTTCTGAATATCGGGATTCACTACTTCGTTCGCCTG
>CBIHOP010000068.1:0-11389 GCA_966211385.1 uncultured Bacteriovorax sp. | reverse complement strand
AAAGGATACGCCAACTATCTCGCCCTTGTTGCTCACGAATACTTCCACACGTGGAACGTCAAACGCATTCGTCCCATCGAATTTGGTCCATTTAATTATTTAAAAGAAGCGACGACAAAACTTCTTTGGCTAGCTGAAGGCCTGACTTCGCTTATGGATGAACTTTTCATCTATAGAGCGGGATTAATTTCTCAGGAAGAATACCTGGACATGCAAAAAGATAACCTCAACCGCTATCTTGGTATTCCAGGGCGCAAATTTCACTCGCTCGATGATTCTTCTTTCAATGCTTGGATCAAACTTTATCGTCCGGATGAAAACTCGAATAACTCTTCAGTGAGCTATTACCTTAAAGGTGGCATCGTCTTTTTCTGCTTGAATATTATGCTCGCTGAAAAAGGAAAAAGTATTAACGATCTTCTCGCCCTTTTATGGAAGGATTATCAAAACAATCCTCAGCGTGGAGTGACTCCTGAACAAGTCTACCACATGGTTCAGGAAGTAGGCGGGGCAGAGATTCGCGAACAATTTGAATCAATGACCAGTACAACTATTGAACTTGATCTCGAAGGCATTTGCGCTCGCGGAGGGATGAAGTTTGATTGGGAAAAAACGGAAACACCTTGGCTTGGTTTCGATGCTGAATACAGCGCTGATCGCGTCCTTGTTAAGGCCGTCACCCTCGACGGACCGGCCTATAAAGGCGGCCTGAACGCTGGTGATGAAATCCTGGCAATCAACGGAGTGCGTGTTCTTAAAGATCGTTACGCTGACCATATTAAATTCCTTCGCGTGAATGAAACGTATAAAGTAACGGTTTCGCGCTTAGGTCTTTTGACTGACGTTTCAATCAACGTTGGAACAGTTCCGGCCAAAATCAGAAGCATTACATGCAGTGATAAGGTCTTGCTAGAACGAGTTTTAAATCCTGCCTAAAAAATAGTTGAGTTTTTGACTTGCCTCGTCTATGCAAATTTGGCATAAATGAGGCGTCAAAAACACTCCATTATCTTTTAGAGGATGAACAATATGTTACCTGAAGAAATGCAAGCAACCCTCGGAACAATTATCTTCTTCATCGCGGCCATCATCATGATGTTCATAAAAACTATCTAAATTTCACTTTAATTCGCGCTGATTTTTCTCTACAATCTCCAATAGTTTCATTGCGTTTCGCATAAATCTATAGGGGAGAAAGACGATGACTAGTGAATTAAGAGACACAGTTTCTACGTTACGAAACCGCGCTACTTCAAGACAACCGCGTGAATTCAAAATTCCTCTCGACAATCTAGGACAGTCGAAAAAAGTAAGTGATTACTATGGGGAACTTACTTTTGATTTCAAAACATCTGAAGACATTTCTGATGTGACTAAAAAAGAAATCATGGCCGCTCTTCATGAAGGAAGAGGAATCAAAAAAGATCACGCTGAAGCTGTGGCTAAAGCGGTTACTACTTGGGCCGTGAAAAACGGTGCCACTCACTTCTGTCATTGGTTCCAGCCACTAACAGGATCGACAGCAGAAAAACACGATGCTTTTTTCAGCTTCAATAAAGAAGGAAAAGCGATTGAGAGATTATCGGCTTCTCAACTTATGCAAGGTGAGCCGGATGCATCTTCATTTCCTAACGGTGGATCACGTTCAACGTTTGAAGCTCGTGGATACACGACTTGGGATTTAACATCACCCATGTTCCTCATCGAATCAACGAACGGAAAAACGCTTTGTATTCCAACAGCGTTCGTTTCTTACGTAGGTGATGCTCTCGACGTAAAAACTCCGCTTCTTAAATCTGTTTCAAAACTTTCAGATGCGGCCACAAAATTTTTAAATCTTGCTGGTCATAAAGATGTAAAAAATGTTCACGTCACTTGTGGTGCTGAACAAGAATACTTCTTAGTGGATAAAGCGTTCTATCACGCTCGTCCGGACCTTGTTATGACTGGAAGAACACTTTTCGGTGCGCTTTCAACTCGTAACCAACAGCTTGAAGATCACTACTTCGGAATGATTCCTGATCGCGTTCTCGCTTTCATGCAAGAATTAGATTACGAACTTCACCGCCTGGGAATCCCAGCTAAAACTCGTCACAACGAAGTGGCTCCAGGACAATTCGAACTTGCTCCGATTTTCGGTGAAGCGAACATTGCTGCTGACAACAATCAGATTGTTATGTCGACAATGAGAAGAGTAGCTGAGAAACACGAGATGATGGTTCTTCTTCATGAAAAACCATTTGCTGGAATCAACGGTTCAGGTAAACACGTGAACTGGTCAATGAGTTCAGACACAGGTCTAAACTTACTCGAGCCAGGATCAGAACCACACTCAAACGTAAGATTCCTAGCGACGGTTGCGATGATCGTGGAAGCTCTTCACCGTCACTCAAACCCACTTCGTATGGCGATCTCTGGTGCAGGAAATGATCACAGACTAGGGGCCAACGAAGCTCCTCCTTCAATCATCTCTGCTTACCTTGGAGACACACTTGATAAAATCTTCCGCGCTATCATGGAAGACAAATCATTCACTCCAACTGACAACAACGTGATGAACCTTGGAACAAACCAACTTGCTCATCTTCTTAAAGACAATACAGACAGAAACAGAACGTCACCGTTTGCTTTCACAGGAAATAAATTTGAATTCCGTGCAGTTGGTTCAAGCCATGCGATCGGTTTCCCAATGACGATCCTAAACGCAGCAGTCACTGACGTTATGAATGAATCAAATGCATTCTTAGAAGCAGAACTAGCTCGCGGACAAACTGTTGATCAAGCGCTTATGACACTCACTAAGAAATTAATGGGGCAGTCTTATAAGGCCGTATTCAACGGAGACGGATACTCGAAAGAATGGGTTGAAGAGGCAGCAAGACGTGGTCTTCCAAATCTTCGTACAACTCCAGAAGCGCTAAAAACAATGACTGATCGTGAACAATACAGCTTCCTTGTTAAAGGTGGCATCTTCACTCACGAAGAAATCAATACTCGTTACAACATTCTCCTTGAGCGATATATCAAGATCCGCGAAATCGAAATGGAAACAATGATCGATATGATCCACCAATTCGTTATCCCGTCAGGTCTTGAATATAAAACAATGCTTGCTCGTTTGATCACAACTCAAAAAGAAGTAGGGATCGCTTCAACATTCGAAGTGGATGCTTACAAAAAAGTGTCGACGAAGATTGATGAAATCCATGCGCTTTCAACTAATCTTTCGCGCGAACTCGCTGAGCATGATCATGATCACCAAAAGCATGCAGAGAAAATTGCTTCAGAACTCATGACAACGGTAACGGCCATGGCCTCAGTTTGTAATGATCTTGAAGAACTCATTCCAAACCACTTCTATGCACTTCCTAAGTACTACGACATGTTATTCTTAAGATAATATCTTGAGGTCTTATAAAGAAGCCCCAGCAATGGGGCTTTTTTTTGGCATATTTTGGGCCATCCTAAATAGTGCGCATATCTGAGCGATGGGGAAAGAATGGTCTCCTTTTAAAGAGTTGGGATGTGATGAAAGAAAGACTCATGAAAAAATAAAATTAGTCGTAAAGTGAGACATCCATTAACAATGAGGAGTCTCAAACATGAAAATGTTCTTTATCACAGCTATGCTTGTTTTCTCTGCCTCTCCACTTCACGCAAAACTTAAAATCCTTACAGAAGATGCTCCTCCTCTAAACTACGTTAAAAACGGAAAACCTGATGGTGTGGCCGTTGCGATCGTCAATGAACTCCGTAAGAGAACAGGTGAGACTTCAGAGATTGAAGTTGTTCCTTGGGCCCGCGGATATGATGATGTGACAAAAAATCCTGACGTCATGTTGTTTTCGACAACAAGAACTGAAGCACGTGAAAATCTTTTTAAGTGGGTTGGACCTCTAGCTCAAAAGAAATGGGTTTTCGTTAAAAAGAAAGGAAGCCCAATCACCATTACATCACTTGATGATGCAAAAAAATTAAAATCAGTTGGAGCTTACAAAGACGATGCTAAAGAGCAGTTCCTGAAAGAAAAAGGATTCACAAACGTAGACTCTGCTTCAGAAGATAAATTAAATTTCAAAAAACTTACGATGGGAAGAATTGAAATTTGGATCACTGGAGAAGACGATCTAAAAGACCACGCTAAGGCACTTGGTGAAGATCTTGGTCAAGTAGAAGTTGCTCACGTTGTTGACGTGAAAAAACTTTCGATCGCTTTTTCAAAACAAACAAGCGATGACGTTGTTAAGAAGTGGCAAGCTGCTTACGATACAATGGTAAAAGACGGAACACTTAAAAAGATTCACGAACAGTACGGTTCAAAAATCGATTAAGAAAAACGAAAAAGGCACCCTCGGGTGCCTTTTTTATTTGAGAAAGAGTCTAAGATAAAGTCCGGTGATGAGAGTAACGAGAATTCCTCCCTGCCACATCAATATTGTCGTCAATCGATCGAATCGTTTATCAAACATTTCGAATTTTTTATCTACACCATCAAAACGCTGATCAATTTTTTTAAATTCGTCACGAAACTCAACATCCATATGATGAAAATGATTAGTCTGGGCCTTTAATGTCAGGATGAGCATGTCTTCAGTAGTCACTTGCTCCTTATCCATTTTTGCTAAAATGTCCTGACTTTTCTTGTTTAACCAATGATCAAAAAGCTGATTTTCAAACACAACTGCTCCCACGGTGACCTCCTTTGGGATTAAATTCTTCGCAGGGCCAGTATCCCAAGATTTCGGGGCGAGAGTGATTCTGTAAAATACTGTTCAAACTTCACATCAAATCCTTTTTCTTCCAGATACAAACAGCGATCAAGTTGCAGATAAACTTCGAGCGCTCGGCCCAATTGCCAGCGAATGATGTTGCATAAAAACATCACGCGTAATTCTCGTTGAATTTTTTCTGAATTATAAAAAATGTCGAATTCTTCAAGTGTAAAACCATGGCCAGGTTTAATTTCATCTAATTTTAATTTGAGATAACTTGAAAAAGGTTCCCAATACATTTGCACCGGACATTCACCAACATCGGTAAAATGAGAGTCGTTATATTTTTCCAGCATGAAAAGATGCAAACCATAACGATAATTTTTCACGCGCTCTTTCGTGCGATAAGTTTCCCAGCGCATTTCCGCGTGAGAGCGAGTGGCGAGCGAAAGCGAATACAAATTCAGGCGAACAAAATTGTTTTCTTTATAAAAACTGGAGAGTGGAAACTGTTCAGGGGGAATGCGGTAGTAACAGCAACCAAAATTGAGCAGACCCTGATTTTGATGAGTGATTGTTTCATTAATCAACGTGACCGCGAGAGGACCGCAAGTATGCAGACCAAGACTTAGAGACAGAGGATGGAAAATTTTTTCAATTTTCTCCCGAGACGCATCGGCACCGAAAGTGTGATTGATAAACTCAACATCGCTTGCGCCTTCGAGCTTACGAAATTTTTTTAAGCGCTCACGGCCTATCGCCTGAAATTCTGAATTTTGATCCAGCGAAATTGAAGGAATTTGGTGATAGTGGGAAAGCACCCTGGAGAGGTGACCGACTCCACCGCCAATGTCGACGACGTATTGAAATTTTTTTTCATCAAGCACCCGTTTTAAAACGGGAACTATTTTTTGAATTTCATGACGCTTCTTTTTTTTCACTCCATGAAAGGCCCAATCTTCCAGCGGGTATTCGGGAGTGTCAGGGATGAAATCAATGTTCGTCAGTTCCATTAGTGTCTGCATGAAATGATGAAAACTGGTGCCTTCGATTTTTGCTGGGACACGTTTACAATCAACGTCAAAGAGTTCTTCTTGCGTCAACGTATCGAGCAAATCAATCCACTCGCGCGGATAATCCGCGATGGTTGAAGGATACTCATTCATAATTTCTTCACGCCACATGGGAGCGTACAGAGCGAGGATATCCTGGAGCTTTTGGGCCTGACTTTTAAAGTTCATGAGGTATCTTAATACCATGTTTACACTGAAAGATAAAAGAGTTGCAGTTTTTGGTATGGGGGTTTCTGGACTATCGGCCTTGCGATTTGTCCGAGAACTTGGTGGCGACATCATCGCGATCAATAGTGGAGAAGTTCCATCGTGGGCGAAACCAGGTGGAGTTCTTGATTTCGTCGACCAAAAAAATTGTTTTGCTGAAAATGATCCGAGCGTAGCTGCTCAGCTTATCAGCGCAGACCTCGTTATTCTTTCTCCAGGCATTCCACGCGACCACGTGCTGATGAAACCTTTACTTGATCGCAACATTCCTATCTGGGGCGAAATAGAGCTTGCTTATCGCTACCTAAAAAGCGTCGATAGGCTTTCTCCCATGATCGGGATCACGGGTACCAACGGTAAAACAACAACCACAACATTTTTAGGCGAGATGATTGAAGGGGATAACAAAAGTGTTTTTGTTGGTGGAAACATTGGCGTACCTTTTTGCGATTATGCTTATGAAGTTAAACAAACTGGAAAAAAACGCGATTTCATTCTGCTCGAGCTTTCAAGTTTCCAGCTGGAAAGTATCGATGAATTCAAACTTAATGTAGGAATGATTCTCAATCTTTTCCAAAATCACGGCGAACGTTATTCGACGATTGAAGAATATGGGCGTTCCAAATTTTTTCTTACGAATAAATTTACAGCAAATGACGTCCTCATTTATGCCGAAGATTTCCCACTCATTAAAAACTGGGCGCAGACAGTTCCTGGTAAAAAAATTGCGCTCAATACAGAAAATCCTAGAATCAGCTTCGATACAAAAAATTTCAAGCTTCCAGGCGTTCACAATCGAGTGAACCTTTCTTTTGTGATTGCGGCGGCCGAAACAATTGGTCTTTCAAAAGAAGGCATTCAAAAATCCATCGACAGTTTTGCGGGCGTTCATCACCGTATTGAATATGTTAAAGATGTGCAGGGGCTTCCAGGCTTCAAAGTTTTCAACGACGCCAAAAGTACAAACTGGGACGCAACGATGACGGCCGTAACGGCCATGGCCGATTTCAATCTTCCCATTCATTTAATCATCGGTGGAAAAAAACGCGGTCACGGTGATTCTATTCTTCCGCATCTGGATTTTCTCAAATCGCGCGTAAAACGTTTCTATCTCATTGGTGAGATGGGAGCGGAAATTGAAGCGGAATTGAAGGGCAAAGTGGATTATGTTCAAAGTGGGACGCTTACGAATGTAGTGGAAGAAATGCGATCATCGTTTGGAAAAAGTGAGGGAGTACTGTTATTTTCTCCGGGATTTCCGTCGTTCGATCAATTCAATAACTATGCTCACAGAGGTGAGTCGTTCATTAAGCTCTTAACTAAGAATTAGCGAATCGCCGCCAGTGTCACATCTTTTTTAGGCTTCGAAGCGACCATGGTGTCTTCACTATTGTTGCCTTTGAAGCGGAAATTATCCAAGACCACCATTTTGAACAAAAAAAGCCCCAGGATTAGGAAGACTGGGTTGAGTTTTGATTTCATATGCTCCACCGAATGAGTTATAATCTTTATGCCCTGATCGGCATCATTGTTTAGAAACTTAACTAAAAAGGTATAGTTTATGGCGAAAGCTGGATTTTTAAGCTTGAGTGACGTGCAAGCTAACATTAACGCGTTGAAATCATTTATGAAGAAGAACAAGCTCGACAGCTTTTACCTCTCTTCATCAGACATTTTTTTGAATGAATATGTCCCGCTCGAAGACTGTCATCGTTATTACGTGACAGGTTTCACAGGATCAACTGCTGAGGCCATCGTTCCACTCGAAGGAAAGGTTGTTTTGTTTGTAGACGGTCGCTACTTTGAACAAGCAGATATCGAAGTTAATCAAGACATCGTTCACGTTTTCAAAGTTCCTTATGGAGTTTCACTTCGTCAGGCGATGAAAGAAGTTGTTGAAGCAAAAAAATTAAAAGCTCTTGGTGTAGAAGGAGATCGTCTGGATCTTTCTCTCTACAATGAGTTTTCTTCTTGGACGAAAACAACAAGCTTTAACAATGCTGAATTGAAGTCTGTCATCACTTTCAAAGGAACAGAGTTCGATAAAAAAATTCGCGAGCTCGGTGTTGATCTTGTAGGTGAATCTACTGCTGATAAACTTAAGCGTATTGTAAAACCAGGTGAAGCTTTTTTTCTTTCAAGCTTAGATTCTATTGCTTGGCTCACAAATATGCGCCGTCATGAGCTTCCAAATCAAAGTACATTTCGTGCCAAGGCCGTTGCGACTCACGAATCCGTCTATCTTTTGATGGAACACATTGAAGGTGAGATTAAAAATCCTGCGATTGAATTATTCATGGGAAGTTTTGATCGTTTGGAAGAATTTTTAGCGGCCATCGCTGAATACGAAATGTCTCTTAAAAAACTTATTGGGCTTGAAACAAATAAAATCGAAAAAGTTTTTTATTCTGCTAACTCTACCAATACTGCTGATTATCTAAAACTCTCAGCGCATTTTGGAGCAGAGAAATTAGTGAACAAAGTGGAAGGACTTATTCCATTTCACGCGCTTAAAAATCAAACTGAATTGAAATCTATTCTTGCTTCATTTGATCGTGCAGATACGGCGATTTTCCAAACGATTACTTGGGTAAAAGAACAAGTTGCTAATGGAAACGAACTTTCTGAATTAGATTTTTATCACAAGTGCAATGAGTTCTATAAAAAGAACGGAGCTCTTGATCAATCATTCGGAACGATTTCAGCTTTCGGTGCAAACTCTTCAATCATTCACTTTGGTTCTCCAAGCAAAGATATTAAATTCAAAAAAGACGAACTCGTTCTGCTTGATTCAGGCGGCTACTTTGAATCAGGTTATGCAACAGATACAACACGTGCCTTTTTAAGTGGTGGAACAGCGAGTGCAAAACAAAAAGAAGTTTACACACTCGTCTTAAAATCAATCCTCGCTACACAAAATGCCGTGTTCCCGGATAATACATGGGGATCAGTCATTGATGGTGTCGCAAGACAACCGATCTTTAAAGCTGGATTCAACTATAATCATGGAACCGGACACGGTGTAGGAATTAATGTTCACGAGGGTGGATTTAGACTTTCAACAACATCAAACATTCCTTTGAGAGAGCACCATTTAGGATCAATCGAACCAGGAATCTACATCCCAGGATTTGGTGGTGTTCGACTTGAAAACGTAGCTGTCATTGAACGTCATCCTGAGCACTCGAACATGCTCAAGTTCAGATCATTTACTTTCGTAGGATTTGATCATGACCTTATTGATTTCGACATGCTTTCTGAAGAAGAAAAGACATGGTTAGATGAGTACGAAAAAGAATGTGCAAAAAAAGGCAGAAGCTTTAAGTATAAAGCTTAGGACTTTTTCGGCGAACTATTTCGAAAACAAGAATTAAGAATAAACCAATTGAAAGGCCCCCAAGCATATTGCCGGGGCCTTTTGTTTTTGAAATGTCTGTGATCGATCCACATCCGCCACCTGGATGTTTTTTAGGATAGAGATAACTAATCCCATCGATATCATCTCGGCCAAGGGCCACACGAGAATCCACTGTCGCATAATACATTAACGAGTCAGGAACAGGTGAGTGTCCTAATCCAAATGCATGTCCAAGTTCATGGGCCACAATGGCCACTTTTTCAGCTCGCGATTTCCCAGCAAATTGAGTTGTTGCACGATCATTGATCATGATGAGTGCACCCACAATTGTTTTACCCGAAATATTGTTCGGGATTGTAATTCCTAAGATTGAAGGAGAAGGAAAATTCGTTGAATTTGAATTACAGGTAATGAGAACTCCTTCAGAAACAGCAAGTGATGGATTGGGTTCACAGTTTGTTGAAGGAACACAAATATCACCTGTTTCATAAGCGGCAGCGACAGTTTTAACTATTCCCTTTCTCAATTTTAATCGAGACGTTGGAGCTTGATTCCAAAACTGATCAACGGCATCTCCCACGATGGAAAGCAATTCATTTTCATCAATACCTATGTTTGAACAAAAGCCCGCAGCAACGTTAACGGGAACTTCATCTTGAGCAAAAACGAGTTTAACAGAGTTGTTGAATGTAAAAGCATGCGAAGTTGCAGTGAAGAGAAACGTTATCATTCCGGCCAGGATGAGCTTCATAGAATTTCTCCAAAGTGATAAGTTGCATGCACACCAACGCTTAGGGCCCTGTCTTCACTTGATGCTATATTAAAAATGTAAGTACGAATCTCACCCGACCATGATGTTGTAAAATCTTTTTCGAGTCCTAAATTAAGGATGAAGTTGCGCGTGTAAACGGCTTCTTCTGGAAGAGGAAAGCTATCGGTCGTCGTTCCGTTATTGAGTTCAACTTCTCCACCAGGTCCCCATATACGAGTGAAGAAAAGCCCTAATCCACCAATGACATTAACGTAAGGATTTTTATATTTTGCATTGATGAGGGCGGCAATTGTCATTCGTTTAATATTTTCATCAGTCCCTTTTTGGGGAATCGAAATGGCCAGTTGAGGAGAAACAAAGAAGCCATCCGCAACCGAAACATCCAAGCTCGAAGCAATGTAGGGAGTGAAAGAACATACGTTCTTATCGCCCTTTTCATCTGTCTGGAATTCTCCAACGTATTCGCAGAGATTTCCTAGCGAAAATGTTAGATCTGTCGCAGCGAAAGATGCAGATGTTAAACACAAGAGCACAATGGTCAGGTATATTTTTTTATTCATAATCGTTTAGTATTCTTTCAAATCCTGCGCTAAAATGTCTATGTCTAATTCCCTTACTCTTGAACAATTCAGCTGAGGAAATCACCATGTTTGATACTTTAGAGATTCCAAAAAATGTCATTCCAACTGATCCACGTTTCGGTTCAGGTCCATCTCTCGTGCCTGTAGAGTTTCTTAATGCTCTTGCAAAAACGGGAACTGAATTTATGGGAACATCCCATAGAAAGCCGGCCGTACGTAACGTCGTAAAAGAAATCCAAGATGGTTTAATGAAATACTTCAACCTTCCAAGTGATTATCTCGTTGTTATGGGAAATGGGGGAGCTACACTTCTTTTTGATATGATCGCACTCGGTCTTGTTGAAAAGAAAGTTTCTCACTTCACATGTGGAGAGTTTTCAGAAAAATGGTTTAAATCATCTAAGCTCGTTCCATGGATTGAAGCTGAACAAGTTGCAGTTCCATTTGGAAAAGGGATCAACGGAAAAGCTGTTCCAGGTTCAGATGTTATTGCCGTAACATTGAATGAAACATCTACTGGTGTTCAAATTTCAGCTCTTCCCCAAGTTGATGCAAACACTCTTCTTGCGGTAGACGCAACTTCAGGTGGCGGACAATGTCCATGCGATCTTTCGAAAGTTGATGTTTTCTTCTTTGCTCCTCAAAAAGTTTTCGCAAGTGATGGTGGTCTTTGGATTGCGATCATG
>CBIHOP010000067.1:0-11505 GCA_966211385.1 uncultured Bacteriovorax sp. | reverse complement strand
GCAGCGCAAAAAAAACAACATCTTTCTTTTTTTTACTTTTTTTTACTGATTACTGATCTACGTTTTCAAGTCCTAATTTATTTCTCGAAGAATTATAACGATTCGAGATTTTCTTGAAGAGATCTGGCTTAGGAACTGGACGTGTATTTTCTTTTGGAGGAATGACTCCAGCAAAGAAACCTTCATTTTTCTCAGGAGCAGAACTTGTTGATGAAGGGCTTCTGCTTCCATATGAGCCAGAAGATCCGCCACCGTAAGATCCACCTGAAGAATAAGATCCACTTCTATTGAATGCACTTCCAGATGATCCAGATGAATCACTGCTTGGAGTATACGACGCTGATTTCATCGAGCTTGCAGCGGCCGCAAGACCAGCTGGATCGTAAACACCGTTCATTGCACTAGCTAAACCTGAGCTATTTTTCTTCACAAAGTTTTTATCGAAAGCACCACCAAGTTTACTTTCCAGAGTTGTGGCCAATTTTTTCTCATCAACTGCCGCGTTCTTCGCAAATCTTCTCATTTGATCATATTGAGCGATAGAGTTTTTACCTGCATCTTTTTTAATCTCAGCGATAGAATTGGCCGCTGAAGAAGAAAGAGCATAGTTTCTACCAGTCACACTTCTATTAGCACCGTTTGCTGAGCGACTTAGTCCAGAAGATGAATTCATAGAAGCTGCGTTTGCACCTGCTCCTGTATCTGAAACAGAGTTACCAGCGGCCGCATAGCTATTCGCACCTGCTGTACCATCAGCTGTTGCTGAATTGTAATTAACTCTTCCAGAACCATTTCCATTTGCCGCTGATCCTGATGCTCCCACTGCTGAGTATACACCTTCACCCGAGCTTACTGCAGAAGATCCTGCTCCAAGAGCATTCGCGAGCACCGGACCATTAGAAGGATTGTTAGTTGGTTTTGTACCAGGAGTTGGCTTCTCTTGTTTTTTACCTTCAAATAATGCTTTTGTATCAGCATATAATTTTAGAAGACGTTCACGTTTTTGAAGCATGATTGAAACTTTAACTTTATCCGCTTCAACAACTTTTGAAATTAAATTATCAACGTATTTGAAGTATGGTTCACGATCAATTGGTTGACCTAGATACATATCTGTGAAGTTCCAGTTCTCTTGAAATTTTTTAGTTGTTGCTTCAAGAGATGGTTCATAGATACCCATAGTAGCAAGGAAAGTTTTTGCACTATCCGAAACAGCTGATGCTGGTGGAAGTTTGTAATCCGGCTCTGGTGATTTTGTTCCCGTAAATGTTGAACATTTTTCAGCTGTACATGGCTTCACTTCAAGCTTGTATTCACCAGCTAATTTATCGTGGAAAGCAGCGTCTCCGATTTTATCGTAAGTTCCACCTGTAAGATATGCTTTACCTCTTTCACTTCCTACAACGAGATCATTAAGAGCAGCTTCTGCCTGGAAGTCATCCATGCCTTTAGCTTTGAAATCTTCATAAGCACGACGAGCAAATTCATATTCTACTTCATTCAAATGAACACCAAGGGCATAACGACCAACTTGCATAATTGGATCATTTGATTCTCCAATACCTGCAACTTTTGCTTTATCCCAAGCTTTATCATCTACGTTTGAAGGACAGATCATACCGCCATCTTTAAATGTAGTGAGAAGTTGTTTTTCTTGACATGGTTTAAGAGGTGAAGTCCAGTCGAAAATTTTATAATACCACTTTGGATACATGCTTACCGCTTTATCAATATACTGACCAACACGAACACCTCGTTCATTAATTTGTTTTGAAGGAATTGGAACAGTTAAATAAAGAGTCGCAAGATCTGTAAGTGGTCCTCTTTGAAGAATTGGCAGATAAGATGAGGCCATTGCACATGATCCAGGAACTGGATCCGGTACTTTTTTCGTCGTACAAACTTGAGCACCAACACCAGAGTTTTCACCCTCTGTACATTCTTCTACATCTTTAGTTCTCTCGCAGGCCTTCTGAGCGATAGCAATACTTTCGTTCACGCCTTCAGTACATTGCTTATAAACTTTTACAATTTTTTCATTCTCTTTTGTATTTTCTTTAGCACTTTTTGCTGCTTGAACAAGGAGAGCTTCTCTCCAAGGAATACGAGCAGTCGCTCTCGATTCTCCAGCTTTTGAATCCATACTAAAAAGTGTTGAACCACTGAGTGAATCGATTGAAATGTTAAGAAGTTCGATTTGATAATTGATGGCCTTCAATTGAAGAGCAGCATTTTCTGCTGTATTGCCTGTGAGCTCTTCCATTTTACCATTCATAATCTCAATTCTTTGTTTCATGAGATTATCGCGAATTTTTTCTGCAGCAATATAGTTCTTAATAACTTTCCACCAAGACACTAACGAAGGTGGATGTTTTTCACCAACTGGCTTACAAAGTTTTTCTCCAACTTCTGCAATTCCCCACAGGAAGCTTGTTAGCTCCAGAGATTGCGCGAGATATTTATCTTCAGCGATTGGATCTCCACCACCAGCTGGAACACCATTATATTCACGGTTCCAAGGTCCACCAGTAAGTGGTTTCACATCCGCAAGAGGATTGAATTTATCATCGATTTTAACTTCACCATCATAACCGCCTTCATAAGGCTTGATGAATTCTGCCATCGATGTACCCAAGTTATGAACTTCATCGACACCAGCAACACCAGTAGTTGGACCAACTACAAAGTTTTGTCCATAAGTGGCCGGGCTCAAAAGTCCCATACAAAGGAGTGTTGAAATTAGAGAACGACAAATTGGATTTTTTGTTTTCATATAAACATTTTATCGGATGATCTATGCTCATTTGTTATGAAATTTGTTGATTCCTTTAAAAGTTTTTTAATTCTAAGAGCTTATTGGGTGTCTTGAGTGATTCTTAGGACTTCAAAACTGCCATTTTTTGGAGGTGATGACCCTTATTGATCATCACCTTCAACAGTTTCTAAACCGAGGCGCGAGCGGCCTGAATTGTTGTAGCGATCAGTGATTCTTTTGAAGAGATCTGGTTTTTCAACTTTACGGTATTCACCATATGGTCGAGTTGAAGAGGCCGATCCATTGTCCATTTTTGTCGAGTATTGACCTGAACGTTTAGCGCTGACAGACCCTTGATTTGTATTTCCATTACTTGATTGACTGTAGCTTCCAGAACGAATTCCATTTGATTGAGAAGTACTACTCGAATTTGTTTTTGAAGATGATCGTGAAACACCCAGCGATCCTCCGAGGTTTGAACTTCCAGAGAAGCTCGCACCATAATCATTTGTTGCTCCAAATGAACTCCCTTTGGTACTGCCAAAGTTCGCTCCATAAGAATTATCCGCAAACTCAACATTCTCTTGCAGAGGCGCTACACCGCCGCTCATGGCATCGTCTAAAATCTTCGCATGTTTTTTAGCAAACTGATTGCTAAGTGTTTCACTCATGTTTTTAGAAATTTTTGCAGAGATGGCATCAGAGTCAAAACCCTTCCCTGTTGTTTTTGAAATTTGTGAGCTTAAAGATCCTGCTTTCTTCTGCAGTGAATTTAAATTTCTCTTACTCAATTCAATTTGATCACGGCTGCTTTTTGAAATCGCAAAGTTTCTTCCTGCGCTATTACTTGCAGATCCACCACTAGAGAGTGTTGATGCAGAATTTGATCCGTTTCCAGATGTAAGCAGAACACTTGAGTGAGCTCCACTTGATGACGTTGTCGTTCCAAAATTAATTGTTCCTGATCCACTAGAGGCTTCAGCAAGTGTGCCCGTTGCTGGTCCATTGATTTTCGTGTTCGTACTGCCTTGAGTATTACCTACACTGCTCTTAGAAGGATCAACTTGCGCTAAATTAACAGCGGCCGCTCCAGATCCTGTTCCTTGATCAAGCAGACGTTTTAATCGCGCATGCAGATCGAGTAGTTTTTGGCGATCATTCACAAGTTTCGAAAGTTTCGCACGATCAGCGCTGATGACTTCTTCAATAAGTTTGATCACGTATTTGAAATAGAGCTTACGAGCATTTGGTTGGCCCAGATAAAGATCAGTTGTGTTGAAATTCGCTTTAAATTTTTCAGTTGCTTCTTTTAAAGCTGGTTCATAAATTCCCATTGCCGTTAGAAAAGATTTTGCACTTTCAGTAACGTTATCTGCAGGAGGAAGATTAAAAGGTTCGATCGCCTTTTGTTCAACTGCAATAGATTCTTTTTGTGTTGATTCAATAGTGCTTGCAACGATCATCGGATTCTTTAAACAACTCTCTAGATTTTGTTGCCAGTTAAATTGCGGATCGGTCGCTGCATGCAATTTCGACGTATGAAAGTTAACAGTAGCTCCGAGTTGGTTTAATCGATCGGCCACACTTTGCTGTGGAGGAAGTGCAAGAAGTGAAGTCATTTCACTGAGAGCACCGTTTAACATTGATGGAAAATTTTCCTTGGCCATTTCACACGACCCAGGAACAGGATCTGCAATTGTGACTGTTGTTGATTGAATTTCGCTTCCATCCATACACTCGCCACCGGCACAATTACCAGTGTTCGTAATCGAACTAACCCAATTGCTCCAGGCCTTATACTCGTTAGGACACGTTTCATATTTGTCTGTCCCCGTACTGCAATGAAACCAGTTTTTATAAAGATTCAATGTCTTTGTACGTTCGCAAGCTTGTTGGGCAACAGATTTGTTACTAGTGATTGTAGCAATACATGAAGAAACATTTGATCCATCGATTTTCATATTGGCCGTTGAAATAATTTTATCAACAGCAACTTTATCAAATGCTGTGGCCGGTGCATCCGAAGGGCAAATGATCCCGTGATCTTTAACCGTATCAATCATTGGTTTCAAACATTTTCCGAGAGGAGTTGTCCAATCATACTTAGGATCATTTGAAACAGGGAAACCGCCAACTGTCGCTGTGATCACTTCACCAATATTAATTATTTTTCCATTCACTGTTTTTGATGGTGCTGGTACCGAGAGATAAGTTTCTACAAGATTTTTTAAAGGGCCACCTTGAAGTGCAGGCAGCATTGAACTGACCATCGCACACGAACCTGGAACGGGATCTGGTTTAGTGACTTCCACACAAACCGCAGGTGCATCGGCCGTTGCTCCCGGAGTACATTCCTGAACTTTTTTTGTTCGAGCACATCCAGCTGTCGCCGCACTTTTACTTCCTTCAATTCCAGCTAAGCATGATTTATAAACCTCACCATTTTTAACATCTTCTAATTCATTTTTTTCAGAGGCCTTATAAGCGGCCGCAAGTAAATTTTCACGCCACGGCAATCGAGCTGTCGCTCGAGCAACGGCCGCTTGGTTATCGAGAGCAAAAAGTGTTGAGCCTGCAATTGAATCGATGCTCATATTCAAACTTTGCACCTGGAACTCAATGGCCTTTAATTGAAGTTCGTTTTTGTCGCCTGAACGAATTTCATCCATGTACAAATTTAATTTCTCAATACGATCGCGCATGAGAGCATCACGCGATTTTTCAGCGGCCACATAATTCTTTGTAAAAAACCACCAATCAACTAACGACTGAACCCATTTTCCGCTAACAGGTTTACATAATTTTTGACCAACTTCAGTGATCCCCCACATGAAACTCGTCATCTCCAGTGATTTAGCAAGATATGTATCTTCGTTCATTGGTGTTGCTGATTCGTCATCAACTTCTACACCGTTGTAAGAACGATTATAAGGGCCTGCTGGAAGGGCCTGCAGATCTTTGAGTGGATTAAAATCTCCATTCGTTGTGACTTGACCTGAATATTCTGAAACGGGAATTGAAGTTGTGTGTCCCGCGACTGGTAAAAACAACGTTACTATCGTTAAGGTCGTCAGCGCTTTTCGAAAGTATTGATTTAATGTTTTCATAACAACAATTTTAAAGGGATGCGGCCTATCCCCCAAGTATTAAAATTGGTGCCTGGTCTTTATAGAGCAAAATCTAAGAGTTAGTGAAAAAACAGTTCCTTAGATGACCCTTTTTGGGTGCCTACTAGTCGGACCAGTTTTTACTTAAATAGCTCACTTATCTTGGCAATGACCACATCGCGGTTACTATCACGGTCCATAAGGACTTCGTGTTTAGAGTCAGGCAGATGCGTGCGAAGACATCGAGGGGCTTCATTGCAAAACTTTTCCATCTCAGATGTTTCAGAATAAAGTTCAATTCCCGCTGTGAAAAGATGTACTGGAATATCTATTTTTTTGTACTGACGACGGATTTTTTTAGTCGCTGTCATGACTTCATTCAACCATCTGTTTGTCACTCCCCCAAGTTTTGTCTCAGGAAACTGATCAAAAGTATTCATCGTCATTTCAAAACGAGCAGGGCTTGTAGTGAAAGAATTATTTTCAAAAGCGAGATCTGGATTAAAAGGTTTTTGTCCGATGGCAAATTTTCCACCGCGACCAATGGCCATCATCGCAGTCACAATTGATCTTGCAACTGAATATTTATATGGCTTCGTTTGAATTTTATACATTGGTGATGAAATCGCTGCACGATCAAACACTTCAGGATTTTCAATCATAAAAGCTGTAGCTATTCCCGCTCCTAATGAATGGGCCACAAGATTTTTTTCTTTACACCCATGACTGGCCACAACTGTGTTCATAAAAGTTTTTAGATCTGCTACGTAATTATCAAAATCATCTACATAACCTTTTTCATAATCATCGGATTCAGTGAGCATTCTCTGTGAAGAACCTTGCCCGCGATGATCCATTAAAAAGTAAGCAAACTTTCCTGGATTTTTTTCTTCCAATGAATGAACAACTTCAGCGTATTTGAGAAGTGATTCTGAACGGCCTGGCAAAATGACAACGCATCTTTTAGAAGATGCGTTCGTCATATAAGTCGCGTAGTGAATTTTGATATTGTTTGCGCCTTTGAAGAAATCAGTCTTCATGGCATAGAGAAGAGGAACAACTTTTTCCTGATATTCTTGTTGATAGTTGGCCTCGCTGATGGCGAAAGCACTAAAAGAGAACATAAGGGACAATGAGACAATCAGTTGTTTCACGGGTTCCTCCAGGACTTTATCCTCAGAATTTTTTAAAATCCATATCTGATATTTGAATTTCTTTACTTTTTTCTTTGATGGCCTGATTTTCTTTTTCGGCCGCAAGACGTTCGTCTTTCAGTTTTTGTTTTTCAGCAGAAAGCGGACGAGTGTATTCGTTCTTAGTGTAATCAACTTTATCCGTGTCGAAGAACTTAGGACGTTTTCCACCTGCTAGACGTTTTGGTCCGCCATCGCCTTCTTTTTCCCAGTGTTTTTTCCACTGTTCACTTTTTTGTTTTTGTTCCTGATCAAACGTCGCTCTTTCTTGCTCACGTTCATTGCGAATTTTCTCAAGGTCAGTTTCTTTTCTTACCTTGGTTTGCATAGGTTTTTTTTTAGAAAACGATGAAGCTTTATTGCGAAGTTTTTCTTCGTCTGTGGCCTTATCATGTTTAGTGATGTCAATCGTCACATCACCCGTAACCATCGTCTGGCATGCAAGACGCTCTTTCGTAATGTGAAAAACGTTTCCTAGCAGTTTCAATTCATCAAAAGGTGGAGGTGTTAGATTATCTTCACCTGATACGATTTTAATAATACAGTCTGTACAAGTCGCGTGTCCGCCACAGCTCGATTTGATATAGGTATCAGTCTCACGAAGGGCCGTAAGAAGATTCATACCTTCTTCAACTTCAACAACATTCCCCGAAGGTTTGAGAGTCACTTTATGTTTCATTCTTTCCTACTTATAAATTCTTTTTGATCTGTCCTTCAAGTTTCTCCATGATTTTGCCTTTAAGCGGCTTAAGAAGAAACGAAAGATCAAGGTCTAGGTCACAGTGGTCTTGTAAAAATGAAAGAACCAGTGTGAACCCACTTCCTTTTGCTGTTACTTTTTTAGCAGCATCATCGTATTTGATATCTGCTTTGACTTGAAATTTTTCGATGTATTCAGGCGTAATCAGCGCGCGAGCTTTGTTATAAGCATCGTCTGCACTAGAGGCCTTGATATAATTAATTTTCATTCCCATTATCCCCTCCCAGTTGAACCGAAACCGCCGGCCCCACGAGTTGTTTCTGAAAGAGCATCGTTTGTTTCAACATAGCTTGCTTGAACAACTGGTGCGAGAACCAACTGTGCCACGCGATCACCATGATTGATCACTTCGTCGCCCGTTCCTAAATTACCCATGATGATTTTCACTTCCCCTCGGTAATCTGAATCGATTGTGCCTGGAGAATTGAGAACCATGAGACCCGTTTTGAACGAGAGTCCAGAACGCGGTCTCACCTGAATTTCATACCCCGCAGGAATTTCCATAGAAAGACCCGTCGGGATGAGAACACGTTGTCCTGGTTTGATAATAAGTTTTTCACCCTGGCCTAGGCTTGCGCGTACGTCAGCGCCTGCGGCCCCGGATGTTTCGTATTTTGGAAGGTCGAAGCTTCCGTCATAATGAGGAAGCTTCACAACTTTAACTTTGATCACTTATTTGCCTTCTTTCTTCTTAATTGACTCAACGGCCTTAGCAGATAGTTTAATTCTTCCCATCTTGTCGATTTCAAGAACTTTAACTTTGATCATCTGACCTTCATTGATGTAGTCAGCAACGTTTTGCACGCGATCATCAGAAAGTTCAGAAACGTGTACAAGTCCAGAAACACCTGAACCGATTTCCACGAATGCACCGTATTCTTTGATTGAGTCAACACGCGCTTCATACACAGCACCAATTTCTGGTCCGTTGATTTGCATATTGATTGTTGTGATTGCTGTCTTAAGCACTTCAACATCAGAACCAAGAACTTTAACCATTCCTTCTTCTGTAATCTCAATTGTAACTTTGTACTCTTCTTGAAGCTTCTTGATGTTTTTTCCACCAGGTCCGATAAGGGCTCCGATTTTATCCGTCGGAATCATAACAGTCATGATCGTTGGAACACCTGGCTTGAATCCTTCTCTTGGAGTTGAAATCGTTTTCGCCATTTCACCTAAGATATGCATTCTTCCTTTGTAAGCTTGTCCGATAGCATCTTCGATAATTTGGGGAGTAAGACCTGTGATCTTGATATCCATTTGAATCGCAGTCACACCATCTTTTGTTCCTGCAACTTTAAAATCTAAGTCACCAAGGTGATCTTCATCACCAAGGATGTCAGTTAATACTTTATAACGAGCACCATCTGTGACTAATCCCATCGCAATACCTGCTACTGGATTAACAATCGGAACACCAGCATCCATTAATGCCATTGAACCTGAACACACAGATCCCATTGAAGAAGATCCGTTAGATTCTAAAACTTCACACACAACACGAGTTGTGTACGAGAATTTATCTTGTGGTGGCATAACAGCTTTCAGCGCGCGCTCAGCAAGGTTACCGTGACCAAGTTCTCTTCTACCCGCTCCGCGAGATCCTTTAGCTTCACCAACAGAGAATCCAGGGAAGTTATAGTGTAAGTAGAACTTGTCGTATGAAAGACCAGAGATACGATCTAACATTTGATCGCCTAGAGATCCACCAACAGTAACTGTCGCCATGACTTGTGTTTCACCACGAGTGAATAGTGAAGATCCGTGTGGAGCTGTTAGAATATTGACTTCTGTTTCGATTTTACGAACTTCATCTAAACGTCTTCCAGCGATACGCTTTCCTTCGTTCAGGATGTCCGCTCTCATCATATCGTAAAGAAGACCATCTACGGCCTTGAATGCTTCTTTCGAAGCTCCTTTATCATCTTTTAATCCGAAAGCTGTAGGATCAGCTTTAATCGCTTCTGCCACAGTTTTTGTAAGTGTTCTTACAGCGTCCTGACGTTGCATCTTATCGTTGATCGCAAGAGCAGCGCGGGCCTGTGTTGAATAATCAGTTTGTACTTTTTTACTTAGAGTTGTGTTGGCCTCAGCAGAAACGTAAGTACGTTTCGGTTTACCAATTTCTTTTTGCATTTTTGCAACAAGATCACAGTATTGCTTGATTTGAGCGTGACCAAAGTTGATCGCTTCAAGAACTTCTTTTTCCGGAACAATGTGCGCTTCACCTTCAACCATAAGGATCGCATCTTTTGATCCCGCTACAGCGATTTCAAGATCTGAGTTTGCCCAGTCAGCGTGATTAGGGTTGATTGTTAATTGACCATTGATTCTTCCTACTTTTGCAAAACCAATTGGTGCTGCAAATGGAATGTCAGAGATAGCGATGGCAGCTGATGCTCCTAGAGCAGCTAAAACTTCCGGATCACCTGTTTCGTTGTAAGAAAGAACACTACAAGTAACAACAGTGTCGAACATGTAGTCGCCTGGGAACATTGGACGAAGAGGACGGTCGATCAAACGACAAGCTAAAATCTCAGCTGTCGAAGGACGATTTTCTCTCTTCATGAATCCGCCTAAGAATTTTCCAGCGGCATAAAATTTTTCTTGGTATTCAACGAGAAGAGGGAAGAAATCTTGCCCATCTTTTAGTTCACGTGCTGAACACACAGCTACTAAAACTTGTGTTCCGTTACAGCTAACGAGAACGGCTCCGTCTGCTTGCTTAGCAAGGCGACCAGTTTCGATTGTGACTTCTTTGCCACCGTAGTTGATCTTGTACTCTTTTTTGTTTTCGTTCATAAATTCTCCATATCAGACGTCACCATTGACGCCGCTAACATGGAAAGGCTTTCTAGAATTTTGATGGGATTAAAAGATAGTTCAAGGCAGTGGACTTATACGCTGGGGTTTTGGGTCACTACGTTCAAATATCCCCTATTCCACATCACAAACTTTTCAAAGGACTTTCCGTATTAATAGTTTAGCTTTTTAAAACAAAAAGGGAACCCGTAGGTTCCCTTTTATGGTTTTTTTCTTACTTTCTTAGACCAAGTTTCTTAATTAGAGCTTGGTACTTATCTGCATCTGTCATCTGTAAGTAAGACAGAAGTCTTTTTCTCTGACCGATTAGCTTAAGTAGCCCACGGTTTCCAGAGTAGTCGTGCTTGTGTTTTGAGAAGTGAGGAGCAAGGTTGTTGATACGAGTTGTGATAAGTGCAACTTGAACAGCTGTACAACCAGAATCTTTTTCTCCTGAACCAAATTCTTTTCCGAACTCAGCTACGATTTTTTTTGAATCTTCTAAAGTGATCATGTTTTTCTCCATGCCTATGTCCAAGTAAGAATCTTTCATTCCAACCGAGAGCAAGGTGTCAGTTTTAATAGTTTTGATGTTTTAGCGGATAAACTCCGACATGTAAACCTTTAAATTGTTGATCAGGCGCTCTTCGATTTGGCGAATGCGCTCGCGGCTTACGCCGTACTGGTCAGCAATGCTTTGAAGCGATGCAGGAACTTCCGAAAGAAGCCTTTTTTCAAAGATTTCGCGGTCTCTTTCTTTAAGTCCTTGCAGGTAGTTTTGAAGTTGTTCTTTGAGAATTTCCACGCCCTGAAGATCGGCCAGTCTGTCATCTATTGGGGGTTCACTCGTGTCCGCGAGAACGTCCGCGAGGCTTGCTCCGTTTTCTT
>CBIHOP010000066.1:0-11522 GCA_966211385.1 uncultured Bacteriovorax sp. | reverse complement strand
CAACCTACAAAGAATTTTATTATGAAGAATGGGGCCTCTAAATTAAAAGTATTCAGCACGAGCACGTCCCCTTATTTTCCTGCTGATTTTAATGCCCGCGAAAAAACGACTCTCGAATCTTTGGGAGTCGAAATGGTTTCGCACTTTCCTTGCGATATCCTTATCACAAATACACACACTGATTTTTCAAAAATAAGTGTTGATCACCTTCACTCACTCAAACTGGTTTTACATCCTAATTCTGGTTACGATAATTATTCAAAAAATGTCGTTGAATCTTTAAAATGTGATGTCGTTGTCGGCAGCTCAATCCGTTATGAAGCCGTCAGTGAATATATTCTCTCTGCACTTTTTAATCATGTCGTTTCCATACCTCATCAGCCAATCTGGGAAAAAGCACGAACATTTAAACGCCCTCTTCTTAGTGAATTGAAAATAACAATCTTAGGTGCTGGTCACATCGGCATGCATTTAAAGAAAAGTTTAGAGGCGTTGAATGTGAAGCCGGTCATGATTGATCCGTTCAAAAATCTGCATGGTGATTTCAGCGAGAGCGATGTTGTGATCCTGGCGTGCGGTCTTAATTTCAGCAATGCTCACATGATTAATGCTGAATTTCTTAATAAATGTTCTGATCGCTTGCTTCTCATCAATGCCGCTCGTGGCGAACTTGTGAAGACAGATGATCTTGTGGAATTTTTGAAAACGCATCCGGAGGCATTTGCCGTCTTGGATGTTTTTGAACAGGAACCGAATGACTTTGTTTCTTTCAAGGGCCTCAAAAATATTAAAACAACTTCACACATTGCCGGTGTTTTTAACTCCATCGATCAATCGACAATCAATTTTGAAAAAAGAGTGATTGAAGATTTTCTAAAACTCTCGGCATCTGATTTCAAAAATAAATACGATAACCAAATTTTAAGCTCGCGCGTTCATGCGCAGGGACTCCTATGACGACGATCTCTCGAAATGAATATCTCTCAAAATGTAAGCTCTATCTTGCCCCTCCAGGTGAAGGTGTATTCACTGTTCATACGGCCGCAGAAAAACGCGCTCATCTTCAAACGAAACTTTATGGTGAAGCCGTTGTTAAAGAAAAACGCGTTCGCGCACTATGGGAAGAGAGTTTAGAAAAAACACTTCCGCTTTCAAAATGTGTGATCTTCGGAATTCCTTCGGACTCCGGCGGCGGTATTCAAAGAGGTGCGAACTGGGGACCGCTCTATCTGCGTGAAACACTCCTTCAATCGCGAGAAGATCTTCGCGCTTACGATATTGGTGACGTGCGAGTCATCCCTCACCTATTGCATGATAAATATTTAAATGAGCAGACAATCACAAATTGCCGCAAATCAATTTATGGTTCTGAGACAGTGAAACTTCCTGTTTCTCCACTGTCGATTGCTTATGATTTTGCCAGTGGCTTTCATGAACAGTTTCCTTCAAAATCAATCTTTATGATTGGTGGTGACCACTCTGTAAGTTACCCGATGGTCCGTGCTTATCTTGAATCAAAAAAAGCTGCTGGAAAAAAAGTGGCGCTCATTCATTTTGATGCTCACACCGATTTATTAGAAGAGCGCATGGGAATTGATCTGTGTTTTGGAACCTGGACGTCACAAATCATTCCTTATCTTGAAAGTGCAGCTCATCTTGTTCAAATTGGGATTCGCTCAAGTGGTAAAGATAAAAAACATTGGGAAACTAAATTCGGCCATACTCAAATTTGGGCCCAGGATGTTTTCGATCGCGGGGCGAGTGCAATCGCTGATGAAATTGTGACAAAATTAAAAGCAATGAACGTAGAAGAAATCTACATTAGTTTTGATATCGACAGTCTCGATCAAAACTATGCGGGCGCAACAGGAACTCCAGAGCCAGGTGGACTTTCTCCGCATGAGCCGATGGTCATCATGCAGACACTCTTCGAACATTTTAAAATTACAGGTGCAGATATGGTTGAGATCGCGCCTCTAGTAAAACCTCACCATATCAAACAAATTGAACCTGAAACCACGTTAATGGTGGCGGCTTCACTTTCAACTTTTCTTATTCAAGCGATGGGATCGAATACATAATGGCGATTGTAAGTTTCCCACCAGTTGAAACCGCTGATGAACATGGCCTCCTGGCCTTAGGAGGCGATTTAGAAGTGGATTCACTTCTGCTCGCTTACTCGCAAGGAATTTTCCCGTGGCCGATTTCTGAGGAATATCCCCTCGCCTGGTTTTCTCCAGACCCTCGTGGCATTTTAGCGTTCAATAATCTGCATCTCTCAAAAAGTTTTAGAAAATTTTTAAAGAAGAATCCGTTTGAAATTCGCTTCAATACAAATTTTGAAGCTGTGATCTTAAACTGTGCCCGGGTTAAACGTTCCGACAATCAAGGAACCTGGATCACGGACGATATCATCAATGCCTATATCGCATTGTTCAAAGAAGGTTATGCTTATTCCTGCGAAGCCTACGAAGATGATTCGTTGGTGGGTGGAGTTTACGGCGTTTGCATCAATCGTTTTTATTCTGGCGAATCCATGTTTCACACAAAAGACAATGCTTCAAAAGTGGCGTTGGTTTCACTTCTCTATAAACTTCAGCAGCAGGACATTCACTGGATCGACACCCAAATGGTGACACCGGTTGTGGCGTCCTTAGGTGGTGTTGAAGTCCCCCGCGATAAGTACCTGCGAATGCTGGAGCATTCACTGTCTAATTCTTAGACGGCCCCCTAAAAGAATTTCAACTCTCACCAGTTATGCTCCAAGTTCCTCTAAACTAAAGGGCATGAAATATACACTTATTGCCCTCTTTTTGGCCGCAACTTTTAATCCGCTTTTCGCAGCTGTTATCCCTGATACGGTTTGCGAAGATATTGTGGTCTCCCACATTGAGACGATCCATGATTCAGAAGCTTTTATAGCCTCATTGAAGACTCCTGGACGCGAGATCAGGGCATATGATGTCACGTTATTACAAAAGAATTTAACGACCCGTTTTGGTAGCTTAAAAGGCCTAATCGAAATTTATAAAGATAAAGATTTAAACTGTAATCCCAAAGTACTGGCCAAGGCCATTGCCGCCCATGATCTTTCTTTAATGGGAAAAAGTATTTTTGCAGACAATGAACTAAGAAGACTTGTTCTCGGTTTTTCAAAATTCTCTCGCTATCGCCTTACGGATCTCGTGGCCTATTACAAAAAATATACTGACTCCGAAATGATTAAAGATATCCAGGAAGAGATCGTAAAAGAACAAGCGAAACTTCCAGATGGCATCATGATGGATCCTCAACATAGAGATTATGATCCTAACCTTTATAAATTATCAGATGCGGCCATCAAAGGAACAACATCTGTTGTCGCTGGAGCTGCACGCGTATGGGGATTCATTTCTGATCACTTAAAATGGAGATCAGGACGCTTGAATAATAATCCAGAAGTTAATTCATTGGTTAGAAGTAAATTAAAGCCACTGGATCTTGTGTTTGAAACCCGTAAATTCACACTTTCAAATCTTACGATCCCGGGAAATTTTGGTCACGTTGGTGTGTGGCTGGGAACAAAAGAAGAATTAATTGCTCTTGGAATTTGGGATGAAGAATACTTTACTCCATTCCGCTCTTTTGTTGAGCAAGGAATGAACATAGTAGAAATCAGAAAAGAAGGACTCAATTTCCAAAGCATTGAATCGTTCATGAACCTCGATGAATTTGCCATCACACGCATTGAAGGAATTCTTAATCGTGCGACAAATGTTTACGAAGCACTCTCTGAACAAGTTGATAAAAAATACGACTTTAAATTTAATGCTCACTCATTGGAAAAAATTACGTGTGCTGAGATGATTGCCTTCAGTTACGGAAATATTAAATGGCCGGAAACGAAAACACTGTTTCAATATAGTTTGAGACCAGATGACCTAGCGGTTCTTACACTCGATCAAGATTCGCCGGCAAAGTTTGTTCTTTATTTAGTGGGCGATAAAGATGGCCAATACAAAAACGTTCCCGAAAAAGAATGGAGAAAAATCTTCAATACTGAAAAGCACTTAACAGCAGAAGAGCGACTTGATCTTGAGATCGAGAAGATATTGAAAAAACAACAGCGCGAGCAGGAAGAAGAAGAAAGAAGACAGCGCGAACAGTACATGAACTAATGACGCACATAAGAAACTTTAATTGGCCTTCACATTGATGCCTTGATATACGGTGCCTATTCAACTGGAGGTATCAAAATGAAGCATCTGTGTGCGGCCCTAATGATTTCAATTCTCCCTATTTCTGTTTTCGCTAAAACAATTCACTGTGAAGGACAATCTCTCAAATCACCAGAGAAGAAAGTTACTGCTGTAGTAGAAGAATTTAAAAGCGTTGATATTCACGTTGAAAACAACAATTATTTGTCTGGAGTTCTAGAGCACGTAGAAAACAACTTCTACTTTAACTCTCTCGGCGATTGTTCAGATCAGGCAACTGGTGGTCATGATTATTCTTTCAAATTAAAAGGCGACAAGGCCGAATACCACTACTCTTGGTGTGATGATGATGGCTGGAGTGGATACGAAGCTTTTGAATTAACTTGTAAATAAAACGAAGGCCCTTAATAAGGGCCTTTTTTATTTGAAGATCAATTTCGATTGAACTTGTTTCCACTCTTCACTGGCAACCATAACATGAGGAGTGCTCATCGCGCTTGAAGTGCAAGCATTCATCTTAGTTTGAAAATCAACTTCGTCCCCTTTCAGGGCCGAACATTGTCTTTGTGTTTCGTTCGCTACGATTTTCATGAATTTCACACAAGACTCAAAGGTCTTCGGTGTTTTCTTTTTTGCGTAGGCCGTAACTTCAGAATAGATTTTTTCAATATACTCTTTTTGAAGCTCTGGTTGAGGTCTCTCTACGACTGCTTTTAATTTTTTAAATGATTCGAAAAAAGTTTTATCAACTTGTTCTGAGTAAGCGAATGGTTTGAGTTTGCCGGATTTATCAAGTTGAGTTGTGGCCGCGAGAGACATCACTTGACCAGCACATGTTTTTTCGATTTGAGAGTTAGAAGACTCTCCTTGCGCTTTAAAACTTAAAATTAAAACAACAAGGAGAGAAGTGATTTTCATTATAAACGAAGTTTCATGCGGTCTTTGTCGTCTACAGTAGAGACAACACCTTTTCCGCCGTTAAGAGATTTTCTGAAAGCAAGCTCGTGGTGATCAGCAACCCATTCTTGTTCAGCATGACCAGACATTTCGTATTCGTTTGTTAAACGGATAGCATCTACAGGACAAGCTTCTTCACAGAAACCACAAAATACACAACGAAGCATTTCGATTTCAAAAGACACTGGTGCTTTTTCAACTTCTTTATCAGAGTCATCAGCGGCCACAATGTGGATACACTGAGCAGGACAATACGTTGAACACAACATACATGATGTACAACGAAGAGTTCCGTCTTCTTTTACTGTTAATACGTGCTTTCCTTTGAATCTATCAGAGTAGAAATACTTCTCTTCCGGATAGTTCAACGTCATACGCTTATCGATGCCGAAAAGGTTTTTCGTCAGCGTGATGGCCGTAATTTTTAAACCTAAGTATAGGCCTTTTAAAAATCCGTGTTCGCGGTAAAGGTCTTGTTTTAAAATCATACGTTCACCCATTTTCCGTAGTGGCCGATGTCTTTAGAGATGTCTCCATAAGACAGACCAGCATTAAGTGTTCTTGCTTTTCCTTGGTAGTTTACGATTTCGCCGTTTTTCTCAAGGAAAGTTGGGAGTGGTAGCAAGTAATCAAAGTTGCGAAGGTTTGCTAATGTTTCACCTGGAGTAAGAGCAAGTTTTAATCCTGCACGTCCAACTTTAGAAACAAGAGTATTGAAGTGATCTTCATCGTAAATCATTTCTGGTACGACAACGAACACAGCATCGTTTGAAGAAAGACCGCTTAGAAGTTTATCAAGAGCAGCTGCACTTGAATCAAATCCTGCTTTTTTGAAAGCAGCTTCTGCTCCACGAAGGTTCGGGTTCTTGTCTGCGCGACGAAGAATACCGTCGAACTCAGGACCAATTTTTGGAAGAGCATAAAGAGCGACTTCTGCATTTGTTCCTTTAACCGCATCGAAGAATTTTTCGTATTCGCCGTTTGTAAGTCCTGCTGAAAGAACAAACTTCGTCTTTTTGCCTTTTAGCTTTTCGTAAACTTTTACTTCGTCAGCTGGCATGAAAAGGTTGTTAACATTTTCAACTGGACCAGAAAGACGAGTTGGACTTGAAACGTGTTTGTAGATCGCACGACCATCATCACACATCCAGTGTCCGTTTACATCGTGATCGTACATTGGCTTAACTCTGTATGATCCGTTTTTGTTTTGAGAAACTTTTACTGAACAACCTGTCTCACAACCAATACATGTTGTTTGAACTTCTTCTAAGAACCAAACACGTTGCTTGAAGCGGAAATCTTTTGATGTAAGCGCTCCAACTGGACAGATGTCGACTAGGTTTTGAGCGTAATCGTTTTTCAATTGTTCGTTCACTGTGATTTCAGCGTGGTCACCACGGTTTAAAATTCCCAGTTCATTTGTCTTCGTTACTTCTTCAGTAAAACGCGTACAACGTGAACAAAGGATACAGCGTTCAGCATCGAGCATGACGTTCTTGCCGATATCTTGAACTTTTTCTTTATGAACTTTTTTATCGATCATTTGCGAGTCGTATTGACCGTGCTTCATGTAGTAGTCTTGCAGACCACACTCACCTGCTTGATCGCACACTGGACAGTCTAGCGGGTGATTCAATAAGTGAAA
This sequence comes from uncultured Bacteriovorax sp., assembly GCA_966211385.1. Taxonomy (GTDB): domain Bacteria; phylum Bdellovibrionota; class Bacteriovoracia; order Bacteriovoracales; family Bacteriovoracaceae; genus Bacteriovorax. The sequence goes on along the minus strand of CBIHOP010000066.1, from coordinate 4,724 downwards.
TTGAAGAGTCGCTTCAACGGCAGCTTTGATTTTAGGAGTATCGTTGCGAACAACCATTCCTTCCGCGCAAGTAGCATTACATGAAGGATATGGACGAGGAACACCATCTTGTTCAACCATACACATACGACATACACCCGCGATGGATAATCCCGCGTGGTAGCAGTAGTGAGCGACTTCCTCTCCGTTATCTAAAGCAGCTTGCAAAAGGTTTGATCCTTTTACTGCTTCGATTTCTTTTCCGTTCCAGGTTAATTTAACTTTTTCAGTCATGACTTTCTCGTCTTAATTATTTTTTATTCGTGTTTGTAATATATTGTTCAAGCTCTTCACGGAAAACTTTAATCATCCCCTGAGTTGGCATTGCGGCCGCATCAGCAAGAGCACAAATTGTTTGTCCGCGCATCGAAGCGGCCGTTTTATCGAGAAGATCGATATCGCTCTTTTGAGCTTTACCCGTATTCTTACGTTTGAAAACGCTTTCAAGCCAACCTGTTCCTTCACGGCATGGAGTACACTGACCACACGATTCGTGGTGGTAGAATTCAAGCGTCCACTTAAGAACGTCACCCATGTTGCGTGTTTCATCCAGAACGACGATTGCACCAGAACCCAGCATTGAGCCGTTCGCTGCTACATCTTCGTAATCCATTTTTACTTTTTCAGAAACTTCAGCGTTGAAGATTGGAGCTGATGATCCACCAGGGATAACTGCTTTAAGCTTATTGCCGTTTCTCATTCCACCGCAATGAACGTCGATGATTTCTTTAAGTGTTGTTCCCAATGGAACTTCGATTACACCTGGCTTATTAACGTCACCAGAGATTGAGAATAGTTTTGTTCCCGCTGATTTCTCTGTTCCGAATTTTTTGTATTCAGCCGCTCCAAAACGCATGATCCAAGGAACAGCAGCAAGCGACTCAACGTTGTTAACCATCGTTGGAAGTCCTCTGTAACCTTTGATTGCTGGGAATGGTGGCTTTAATTTTGGCTGACCTTTTTTACCTTCTAAAGAAGAAATCATTCCTGTTTCTTCTCCACAGATATAAGCGCCGGCCCCACGGTGAACGTAAAGATCGAAATCAAAACCTTTCCCCATGATATTTTTTCCCAGGTATCCTTTCGCGTACGCTTCTTTTAAAGCGCGCTCAAGAATCATGGCCTGGTGATAGAACTCTCCACGAATGTAGATGTATCCCTTTTGTGTTCCGAGTGCCCACGCAGAGATGATCATCCCTTCGATCAGGATGTGTGGATTTTTTTCTACAAGGAATCTGTCTTTGAATGTTCCCGGTTCAGACTCATCGGCATTACAAAGAAGATATTTTTTTGCGTTTCTATCTTTTGAAAAGAATCCCCACTTCACACCAGTTGGGAATCCAGCACCACCACGTCCGCGAAGACCTGAAGCTTTCACTTCTTCCTTAATCGCTTCCGGATCCATGCTGAAACACTTCTTCATCATCTCGTATCCACCGGCACGTTCAAAAACTTCAAGGTTATGAACACCTGGGATGTGGTGATAGCTTAGCAATGTATAGTCTTTATAATTGGCAGTATCTTTTTCCATGATTATGGCAACTCCTCTAATTTTTGAATAGCTGTCGTAAGGTCTACTGGACCCACGAAATCATTGTTCACTCGCATACAAGGTGCCATTTCACAGGCCCCAAGACATTCCATTTTTTGTAATGAAATTCTTCCATCGCGAGTTGGAGTGAGATAATCCGTATCAAAGTGCTTTAGAAGACCTTGATAAATTTCGCGTCCACCGAACATAGAACAAGAGATGTTCGTACAAACGTGAACAACATTTCTTCCTACTGGAACGTCGTAAAACATATCGTAGAAAGAAATAACTTCTTTGATTTTAATTTCTGGAATGTTCATCAGCTTTGAAACATAAGCAACGGCATGGTCTGGAAGCCATCTGTTTTGCTCTTGAACAAGGTGAAGAACTGGCAATAAAGCTGATTCTACATCATCGTAACGAGTAAGAAGTTCTTTGTACTTCTCCATGTTTTCAGCTGTAAAAGCGAAAGTTTCATTAGCACTCATCGGTCAAGTTCTCCTGCGATAATGTTCATTGAACCAAGTTCAGCAACAGCATCCGAAATCATTTTGTTATGAATCACTTCATTGAATGATTGGTAGATAGCAAAACATGGTGGACGAACTTTTACTCTGTAAGGATTTGGTCCGCCATCCGAGATAACGTAGAAACCAAGTTCTCCGTTAGCTGCTTCAGTCGCTGAATAAATTTCACCAACAGGTGGACGAACACCTTTCATGATCAACATGAAGTGGTTCATTAGACCTTCGATGTTTGTGTAAACTTCTTTTTTCGGTGGAATACAAACGCGTTTATCAAGTGATTGAACTGGCCCGCCTGGAAGGTTAGCAAGAACTTGATTAACGATTTTTAACGATTGTCTCATTTCTTCCATACGAACAAGGTAGCGATCGTATGTATCACCTGTGTGTCCTACTGGAACTTCGAAATCAACGTCTTTATAGAAGTAGTATGGAGACGCTTTACGGATATCGTAGTTAACACCCGAAGCGCGAAGACATGGACCTGTGTATCCCCAAGCGATAGCATCAGCTGCACTCACCGGACAAACACGAGTTCTATCAACCCAAATTTTATTTTTTGTTAAAAGACGATCAACTTCTTCGATATTTTTTTCGATGATTTTGACAACTTCAAGACAGTCAGTCACCCATCCAACTGGAAGCTCTTGGGCCATCCCGCCGATACGAGTAAGAGAAACTGTTAAACGAGCACCACAAAGTTTTTCAAATAATTCGTACACTCTTTCTCTTTGTTCGAAACAAAACCAGAAAGATGTAAGCGCACCTAAGTCAACCGCACCAGCACCGATACAAACAAGGTGATCGATGACACGTGAAAGTTCAGCAAGCACCATACGAAGCGCTTTAGCACGATCTGGAATTTCAATTCCCATCATGTCTTCAATCGCTTTACACCAACCAATGTTGTTCATTGGAGCCGAACAGTAGTTCAGACGGTCTGTATAAGGAATAACTTGGTTATAGAGATGCGTCTCCGCCATTTTTTCGAAACAACGGTGAAGGTATCCGATCTCAAGTTTAGAACGCTTAATAACCTCGCCTTCAATTTCGGCCATGATTCTTAATGTTCCGTGAGTCGCCGGGTGAGAAGGACCGATGTTGATCCATTCACGCTTAAGCGCTTCTTCCGCCGTGATCGTTGGATCTGGATCAAAGTGAATATCGAGAGATTCTGAAAGCGGCTGATTAGCGTCAGCAGCGTAATCTTTTCTAAGTGGATGTCCTACGAACTCGTGGTGAGTAAGAAGACGTTCTTTTTTTCTTCCTTCGTATGAAATTCCGAACATGTCCCAAGCTTCACGCTCGAACCAGTCAGCAGCTTTCCATAGTCCCATGACAGAAGGAACTGTTTCACCGCCATCAACATCAACTGGTACGCGAACACGAACGCGCTCATGATTTTCCATATTGAGAAGATGGTACACAGACTCAAATCTTTTTCCGTGCATCCATTCTTGTTTTGGGCGTTTCATATTATCCACACCACAAACATCGAGAAGCATGTTAAAGCCCATCTCGTTTTTTAATTTCGTCATCACTTGGATGAGATTTTTGGGAGTGGCAAACAACGTGTGATTGAACTTGTGAACGTAATCAGTTGTTCCGAAGTTCACAACCATTTCATCTGCATAACCAGACACAGGTGAAATAGAATTATTCACGGTGTTTAAAGTTGTTTCTGTTTTGTCAGTCATTATCTTTAACCTTGATTAATTAGTTTGCTTCAATCGCTTTTTGAGATTGTTCGAATTCTGCTTTATCGAATTCAACAGCAGACGAAACACCGTTTTTAATACGATCTTGAATTTGCATAATACCTTGAAGAACAGCTTCCGGAGTTGGAGGACAACCTGGAATATAAACGTCTACAGGAATGTCACGAGAGACACCTTGAACAACGTGATAAGCACGATAGAATCCACCTGAAGAAGCACATGCGCCCATAGCGATAACCCATTTCGGATCGGCCATTTGCTCGTAAATTCTTTTTAAAACTGGAGCTTGTTTTTCAGTGATTGTTCCCGCGATGATCATAAGATCTGATTGGCGTGGAGAGAAGCGAACAACCTCAGCACCAAAACGAGAAGCATCGTATTTAGGACCAACAACGGCCATATATTCAATTGCACAGCAAGCTGTTCCGAATGGAAACGGCCAGAGTGAGTTGGATTGTCCCCAACGTTTTGCCCATTCTAAGAATGAACTAGCTTTTGTCGTGACGATCAATCGATCAAGAGCGAATTCTTCTTCAGATGCTTTTGTAATCGGACTGACGAGTCTCTTATTAGTCGACATAAAGTCTCCTATTTAAATAATTTAAATGTCATACGTTGAAGGTATTTTAGGGAAGCCTGTAGATTTTGTAAATCAATAACTTGTCGTCAAAAAGCATTGAGTCACAACGAGTGTTTTGCTGGGAGTTTTTAGCGAACTGTACGATCACCGTCAGTCTTAAACGATTCCCACGTTACGTCCTGCGGAAAAATATCAAAGGCCGCTGATTGAAGCTCCTTTTCTTTTCCGACGCAAGCGTGGTGAGTGGTTTTTCCCTGAATCCATCCATAGATTTTTTGGTGAGATCCACCCTTTCCATTATCGTACTCAACAAATCTAAAATGCCGATTTGT
>CBIHOP010000065.1:0-11610 GCA_966211385.1 uncultured Bacteriovorax sp. | reverse complement strand
TGCCTGTGTATTAAATCCGTTTATTTATTCTTTATTAAGATTATTAAAAACGACTTGAACTCGAGTGCCTTGTTCACCAGGGCCTCGGTTCATGTTTTCAATTGAAATACGACCATTCATTCTTTCGACGACTGTTGCAACAATTGGGAGTCCGAATCCTGTTCCTTTTTCATTGCGAGTTCCAGTATCTGAAGTCATGGCATAAGGTGAAAAGACTTTACCAATAAGTTCCGGTTTGATCCCAACTCCGTGATCTCTAACTTCAATGATTACATTTTTATCGTTGGAACTGAAATTGATTTCGATAATTGAATGCTCAAACGAAAACTTGATCGCGTTTGAAATGAGGTTATTGAAGACCTGATAAAAGATAGCGGTGCGATCTCCCCAAATGGCATCTTCATCTGTCGTTCTATTGATCTTCATCGTAAGATTTTTTGTTTTGAGCTGATCTTCAAATGCAAATTCAAGGTGATCGATAATATCTCCAACAGTGATAAGCTGATGTTTTAATTTTTGTTTTCCATCTTTATGGGAAATCCAAGAGGTAACTGATTGAGTGATTCGTTGAATGTCATTTCCCGCTCGAATGATTTTTTCAGCATATTGAGGTGAGCTTTCAATTCTTGCAGGTGATATTTTTTTACTTGCAACCTGAATGATTGAAAGTGGATTGTTGATATCATGACAAAGAACACGCACAAGATTTTCCGTCATATCTTTACTTCTATGCAGTTCTTGATTTCTTTTTAGGTTAATTTTAATCGCAGTGACAGTGAAGATCGCCACCAAAACATCCAATCCTACATATGAAGTAATAATCATTCCATCACGGAAAAGTGGATCGAGTTCATCGAGAGGAAGCGCTCCCAAATGACCTGCAATATACATTGAACCTATAATGAGAGTATTTAGTCCCACCGAAAATAATATCCATCCCGTGCTTCCAAAAAAGCCTAAAATCACCGGATGAAAAGTAAGCCAAATCGCAGCTGGCGAATAAACTCCACCTGTAAAAAGACAAAAGAGAGTCTGGAAACCTAAACCACTTAGTGAAATGTTTAAACCGGCGGCCAGTAGCGATTGAGTTTTTTTGAACACGTAGGGAGAGAGCGTATGGATCAATGTAAAAATAAGCCCACCCCAAGGAACAGGAGAACTTAGAGGAAAGGCCAGAATCGAATAGAGCACATAAAACCACATGACGATTGTGGTGCAAGTCCATAAGATGAGAAGCGCACGAGTTTTGATATAGGTGCCATCAGCAAGACTCGGACTATCGATGACAAGCTTTTCCGCCTGTTTGTCGTAAAAAGAATAAACTGTCTGTAGAAATTCAGATTTCAGAGAAACACCTCAAATAAGATTTATTCAACCATAATACACTGGGAATAGTACAAGGAGGCAAGCCTTCTCTGTAAAATATATAGGCGTTAACAGAATCTTTATAAATCTCCCGGAAGAATGGTATGGTCCCGCGATTTTGAATTTTTTAAACTCATATCTAACCTTAGAGGTTTTCATGAAAGTGAGCGTATTGTTATTCGCCTTTTTTATTGGTCATACCCTTCAGGCCGCTGAAACAGATACACTGACAGACAGGCAATTACCCCTTGAAGATAGTTCTTCTTTGTTAAATAAAATCACAAATCAATCTGTGCAGGAATCTCTAAAAGAAGCCAATTCGAAAGGGTCAGGTTGTATTGAAGAAGCTCTTTATAAAGAATTACGTAAACATTTCGGTAATCACACAAATAGTACTTTTGATGAAAAAATCTCTGCGAACCTTGCACCTTTATCTCGTGAAATCCCACTAGAAAGTTCCATCTATAGAGACTGGAGTGCTTGGGATGGAATGGGGATGGGACTCGGTATTGCCAAAAAAACAGGGCTTACTATGTCGCCAGTGATTCGAGTGGGGAATCAATTGATTGGGACTGATAAGTTAGAACACATGTATGGGCAAGGGTTTCGTTATTTTCAAAAAAATTATCTTGATCAAAAAGGACCCATCAAAGCCGTACGCAAAGGTGTAATTGGTGAAAAAACATTTCTCGGTGGAAATAAAATTGGTAATGGTGTTTTCAGTTATGGAGATCTTTCCGCGAATTTTAATGGTATGCGATTCTGGAATCACATGTTGCAGCTGCGAGATGATGTTCTAGGTGTTGAGCAAAACATCGGACCTTATATTATTTGTAAAAACAATCGCTGGTAAAAAGTTAAGAAACTTGATTTAAGAAATTATATTGATGATTCAATGGATGAAGCCATTAACTGTTCAAAATTTCCTTCGCAAAAAACGGCCGATAAATTCGAAGATCGGTTAAGAATCATGGGGTATAGCTGTCCATTGGATAAAAATCGCTTCAACGAAATGAAAAAGAAATATGGAAAGTATTCTCATTGGATGTTAAACGAAGAAGGAATCGGTGCCATTCGCTACACTGGCGAATTCAAGAAGCACTAGGATCAAGAACATTCATCTTCATCGACCTCTCCTTTGTATAAAGGAGAGTGTAGATTAAACTAAAAACAATCGCAGGCATTTGCCAGCTTAAAAAATAAAAGAGTACGGATTTTAAATTCATATTTAGAATCTCGTTGTTCATTCTTAAAAAGCCGATACTCGTGCAAAGAAGCCACAGCGAAACCATTCGTGAATAACTCACTTCATAGAAGAAATTATGAACATAGGGTGCTGCTAATGCAAAAATAAACATGGAGACGATGACTCCATAATAAGGGCCAATACCAATTGTTTTGCTCAAAAGCGGATAGAACAGTTGAAAAAGCAGAATGAGTAGAAAACCCCAAAAAAGCGGCAATAGTACAATTGCATTCCAAGTTCGCGCTGGCTTTTTTTGAGACTTAATCACGACCATTTTTTATCTCCTATAAATAAAGAGAAAAACACAATTTCATTATTCATCACGCTTAGAGGGAATCGCTGTAAAGATAGTCTAACAATTAGTCACACTCTTAAGGGAAACTCTATTTGTGCGGCGACTGAACATGGATCGTTTTAACTTTCTTGGGTGATGCTTTTTTGATTTCCTGCTTTTTTGTAGGGCGTGCCATCTTCTCAATAGCTTCGATAGCAATAGGTTTTTTTAAACGTGCTGATTTATGGATCGCTTCCAATATACGGACATCTGCTAAACCTTCGACAGGACCTGGTTCTGGAGTCATATTTTTTTGTACGCAATCAGAAAAATAGAGGAGTTCGGCAGCAAACTGATCAGTTTTCTTGAAATGTTTTTCTTTCACTTTAACGTCTTTTGATGTGCCTTTTTGATAAAGTGTCATTGTCATAGGTTCTGTATATTCATACGCCTTTTCCAGACAAATCCTACCTTTCGTTCCAACAATATCAAAATCAGCACTTTCAAAAGCTCCAAAACTCACAGTGAAGGTGCTGAGTTTTCCCTTCGGAAATTTCATGAGTACAGATGCGGATTCTTCTGATTCAGAAAATCTTTTGTCTCCGCTTGCACCTTTAATACACATGACCTCAATGGGCTCTTCTGCAAAAATATATCTTGCGGCATTGATGCAATATATTCCGATGTCATAGAGAGGCCCACCCCCCATATCAATAGGATTTACGCGAATGTTATCTGGTGAAACTTGGTAGCTAAAAGTTGAATTAAAAAATTTAAGGTCGCCTATTTTTCCCTCACGACACAATTTTATAACTTCTAAATTGGCAGCTTGAAAGTGCAGACGGTAGGCAATCATTAATTTGACATTATTTTTCTTTGCCACCTCGGCCATTTTGATACATTCATTTTCAGTAACGGCCATTGGTTTTTCACAAAGTATATGAACACCTTGTGAAGCGGCCATTTCCACAATTTCTCTATGAGTATCATTGGGTGTTGCTACATAAAGAACATCGATGATGTCTTCCTGAAGACAATCTTTCAACTCTTTCATGGAAAAGGTATGGTCGACATTATATTTTTTTGAAAGTTCCTTTAACTTTTTCGGATCATCTGAAATGAGGGCGGTTAATTCCGAATTCTTGCTTGCATGCAGAAATGCAGGAAGAACGGCACTCTGAGCAATGTGGCCAAGACCAACCACACCATAGCGTATTTTATTTTTTTTCATACGAACCTCAATTAACATTTAGGAATTTGATAATTTTTTGTAAAGAGTGACTGCCCTTTAGCTTCACCAGTGGCGCGCACGACTTCCATTCTGAGTGTTGTTGGAAGTTGATCTTGAAACTTTGCTTTCAAACATTTTGCGTTTTCAGCTTCTTTTTGCAGTCTTGGTGTCTGTTCACATATGCTGCGTTCAACAGATCGGGAGATGACGATTTGTTTGCTCATTTTTTTCTCGCAATAGAAATCATAGTTTGGTCCCATTTCTGTTCCTGCTGGATTGATTTCTGTTGATTCAAATTCAGCACAGACTTCAACTGGTTCAATGCTTCTAAATTCATTTTCCGTATAACAAGTATTAAAAACTCCTTTCGGTCCCATATTGTCCGCATAGGAAGGTTGCTCGATCATGACATCTTTATCCTTAACAATTTCAGTCCAATCTTTTTTGGGTGAAGCCGTCATTTGATCAGCTGCAAAGAGTGCATGGGGTTTGTACCAAAGAAACGCACCAGTGACTGCGATGAGAAAAAATTTCATAAATCCTCCATGAAAGAAAAGGATAGAAAAGCTTCTCTCTAAATAAAAGCAAGGAGAGTGCCGTCTCAATAAAGCAAAAAGAGGTGAATCTTGACCCATGCTCAAGCGCAAATGTGGTCATTAAGTCTTGGTGCTTAGTTGCAATTTGCCAGCATAAGCATTTTCTTTGTGTCTCCATTTTGTTTTCTTAATAAGAAGAACGATCTGTTTTTATACAGGAGGTAGTCAATGCGATCGAGTATTTGGAAAGGAGCACTGAGTTTTGGTCTTCTCAATATCCCAGTAAATTTGATGAAAGCAGAACAAGACCACAGTTTGCATTTTTCAATGCTTGATGGAGAAGATCTTTCACCCATCAAATACAAAAAGATGAATGCTAAAACGGGAAAAGAAGTTCCCTTCAAAAGAATTGTGAAAGGTTATGAATATAAAAAAAATGAATACGTCATTATGGATGAAAAAGATTTTAAAGCGGCCAATGTCGAGGCCACTGGAACTATTGATATTGAAAACTTTGTTGAGTTAGATGAAATCGATCCGATGTTTTTAGAGAAACCTTATTACTTAGTTCCTGATAAAAACGGAGTGAAGGGATATTACCTCCTCTGTGAAGCCATGAAAAAAAGTAAAAAAGTTGCTGTCGGAAAAATAGTCATCCGATCCAAACAACATCTAGCTGTGATCATGGCACGAGATAATTATTTGATTCTGGAGATGATGCGTTTTGCTCATGAAGTACTTTCTGTGGATGATGTTAATTATTTTAATGACATTAAAAAAACAAAGTTTTCTGAAAAAGAAATGAAGATGGCCGTGCAACTCATAGAGGGGATGACCCAAGAATGGGATCCATCTCAGTATAAAGATACTTATTATGATGATTTGATGGATATCATCGACCGCAAGATCAAGGCCGGTAAAGGTCAGGAGATCGATTATGACTTTAAGGCCCCATCAAAAACGACTGCTTCAAATGTTCTAGACCTCATGCCGCTCTTAAAAAAGAGTTTGGAAGCAAAAGGGAAAACTGCCAAGAAGGCTGCAACTAAAACATCCAAGAAAAAAGCTACAACCCATCACCATTCAACCGTTAAAAAGAAGAAAAAAGCATGAAAAAAATATTGAGAGATTACAATCGGAAAAGAGATTTCAAGATCACTCGAGAACCTTCTGGTAAAACGGCTACGCAAGTTAGAAAGGCCGTGAAGAAAAAGTTAATCTTTGTCGTGCAGGAACATCATGCTTCACATTTGCATTATGATTTCCGTTTAGAACTCGATGGTGTTTTAAAAAGTTGGGCCGTACCCAAAGGTCCTTCAATGGATCCGGGTGAAAGAAGACTCGCAGTGGAAGTGGAAGATCATCCACTTGCATATGCCACGTTTAGCGGAACAATTCCGAAAGGCCAGTATGGAGGTGGAGAAGTTTACATATGGGATAAAGGAACATGGGAAATGGAGGGTGATGCTCATGAAGGTTTGAAAAAAGGCAAACTCGAATTTAAATTGAAGGGAAAGAAACTGCATGGTCATTTCCTGCTTGTGAAAACTCACTATGCTCCAGGAAATAAAAAAAATAATTGGCTGCTGATTAAACGTTCTGATGAAGAAGAGGTCGAACCGACAAAAAAAGTAAAAAAGAAAATGCTTCTCAAGAGAAGTTCCGAGAGAAGTTTCGATGAGGAAACAAAAACAGCAAACACTAAAAAACTTCCTTCAAAGAAAAAATCCTCTTCTTCTAAAAAAGGTTCATTGAAAGATGATCATTGGCCGGGATTTATTGATCCCCAATTACCATTATTAGTTGATTCACCACCAAGTGAAAAAGGCTGGTTCCATGAAATGAAGTTCGATGGATACCGGTTACAGGCCCATATTCAAGGTGGCGTTGTTTCACTCTTCACGCGTAACGGTCATGACTGGACAGAAAAATTTCCGCATATAGCTGAGTCGCTGATGGAGATGGATGTGACGAATGCTATTTTTGATGGTGAAGCCGTTGTTCTCGATAAGGACGGAAAAAGCAATTTTCAGCTGCTTCAAAATTCATTGAGTGATAAATCAGATCAGGCGATTAGACTTTTTCTTTTTGATCTCATGTATCTTGATGGTGAAGATCTTCGAGAGAAACCATTGAGTGAAAGAAAAAAACTTCTTAAAGAACTCATTCCAGAGCTGCATCCGATTGTTAAATATAGTGATCATGTCTTACAAAAAGGAGATGAGTTTTTTCGCATGTCCTGCAAATATGAGCTGGAGGGAATCGTTTCAAAAGAAGCGGATGCTCCTTATGTTTCAGGGCGTGGAAGACTATGGTGTAAAACAAAATGCTCTAAAAGGCAGGAATTTATTATCGGCGGTTTTACTGAAGGAAAAGGAGGCCGCAGTGAAGATCTGGGAGCTCTTTTACTTGGCGTTCATGATAAGGGAAAACTTCGTTACGTTGGAAAAGTTGGAACCGGCTTCAATGAAAAAACGCTTAAGGATTTAAAAAAGCAGCTTTCTCATCTGTATCACGACGAAACACCATTTGATCTTAACTCGCCAACCGGTAAAGGAATTCATTGGGTGGAACCAGAACTGATTGTCGAAATTAATTTTTCTAATTGGACTAATGAAAAAATACTGCGGAATCCGGTATTCCTGGGGTTGCGAAGTGATAAAGATCAAAAAGACATTACAATTGAAAAAGAAACATCATTAAAAAAGAAAACAAAAAAATCAAAACAAGTAACTAAAAAAGAAGTGACCTTGGATGATGTGACTCTCTCACATCCAGACAAAATACTCTTTAGAACAGAGAAAATCACCAAGCAGCAAATTGCTCATTATTATGCTGAAGTTTCTGACTTTATGCTGGAGGCGATGGGGGACAGGCCGTTATCACTCGTCCGTTGTCCAAATGGTTCTGAAAAACAATGTTTCTTTCAAAAACACCCGACAATGGGTAAAGTTCCACCTCATCTCACAGGATTTAAAGTTAAAGAAAAGAAAAAATCTGAAATCTATCTTGCACTCAATTCTTATCAAGGTTTAAAGCAGCTGGTGCAACTTAACTCCTATGAGATTCACACCTGGAACTGCAATTATCAAAATCTCATGGCACCAGATCAAATCGTTATTGATTTCGATCCCGATGAAGATTTGACTTTTAAAGATGTGATAAAAGCAGCTCAGACACTTAAAAAGATGCTTGATAAATTAAAACTTAAAAGTTTTGTTAAGCTCTCAGGTGGGAAAGGTGTTCACGTGCACATACCATTTGATCCTGACTATACTTGGGATGAAGTGAAAGCTTTCAGCAAGGCCCTCGCCGATCAGATGGAGGCCAATGAACCTGATAAATATCTCTCCAATATGTCTAAAAAACTGCGCAAGGGAAAAATCTTCGTTGATTATTTGAGAAATGGATTTGGCTCAACGGCCGTTGCTCCTTATTCGTTACGAAGCCGTAAAATATCAGCTGTTGCAATGCCGATTGAATGGAGTGAATTACCAAAAATTAAAAGTTCAGATCAATTCACACTGAAGAAGGCGCTTCTGAAAATAAAGAATAGAAAGAAAGATCCATGGAAAGATTTTTTCAAGGTGAAGCAAAAAATTCGCATTCTAACTAAAGAGTGATAAAATTGTTGAATGACTTCAGCAATAGAGCTAACTCAGTACTGGCTTTCAAAAATCGTGGTTGGACTCGAACTGTGTCCCTTTGCTCAACGTCCTTATGAACAGGGACTTATCCGTCTGACAGAAGCACCGAGTTCTGAAATTGATGGCATGGCCGACAAGCTCTTTGATGAACTTGAATTTCTCAATGAAAAATTGCCATCTGAGCTTTCTACAACGTTAATCGTCTATCCCAATGGACCCAAAGATTTTGAATCTTATTACGATTTTGTCATCGAGATGGAAGAAAGCATGGCGCATGTGGGATTAGGTGAATATTTTCAACTTGTGTCTTTTCATCCAAAATTCCGCTTTGAGAATGAAGCTGAACATTCAGTTGCAAATCTCGTTAATCGATCTCCATTCCCCACATTGCAGATTATTCGTGCAGATGAAATTAAAAACGCCCGTCTTAAAATTAATCAGGCAGAAAACATTAGTTTGATGAACACAAAAAAACTTGTAGATCTTTCAAAAGAAGAAAGACAAAAACTTTTTTCTTATTTAACGGATGTAGAATAGAGTTGCAGAGACATGGTTGATGTTTTGCTCATGACTTCCAGTTTTTTAATCATGTGCAATTTTTCATAGAGTTTTTCTCGATCAGTAAGTTCTTTCCGAGAAGCAAATAGAGGACTGATCTTCCACGTTTTTCTGAACCATTCATCCAGAGGTTTAACAACCACTTCGTCGAAACCCTCCACTGTCCAATAGACAATGCGAGCATCATATTTTTGGAGAAGTTCTAACTCTGAAGGCGAAACATGATAATGTTCCGGCACATTTGTTAAAGTGTTCACATAAACACTTCCATAACAAATTGTGCGGTCATGATTAAAGATCATGTAGCCGTAAGCTGTGTGGTCGACGTTGTCCTGCATGTGCAGTTTTAAATCTTCTTTATTTTCTTCATTGGTAAATGAATCTTCCGGCCAGGGTGATTGGCTCCATTTACGAAGGAAATCACGAGAATCCATAACGGCCTTATGGTCGGCTTCGCTGTATTGATCATTCGTGAAAAAAAGGACGAATTTGTCGGTAATGAGTTCGCTGGGTGGATTAAATTCTTTAGTAAAAATATTCATCCACCCATTATGGCAAAAAGCGGAAACTTTTAGAAGTTGAAATGTGCTCCAATCATGGCATCGACTTCAGCATCCGTTTCTTCAATGATATTTAAAGTGAGATTTCCTTTCAGAAAGAATTCTACTTGTTGATATTCATAGAAGAGTCCAGTCGTCGCACTTGGCCCTAGTTCAAAATCATCATGATCGCGATTTTTGGGATCATCTTTATCGAGGATCTGCAGACGTCCACCGGCACCATAAAACCATCCCAGATTTTTTTCAGAAAAATCTTTGCGTCTCCAGGTATAGTGAGAGGCGAGGATAAGTTCCTCTTCATCATCGTCTAAATCCCAAGCTAAAATGGTATGCAGGGATTGAGCATCATTCATAAAAACATTAAACGATAGACCCGTAGGAGATCCTATAACGGCCCCAACACCCAGTGATTTGGCCATAACTGGCGTACTAACGAACAGAAAAAAAGCAACAATCGTACACAAATATTTTTTCATATCAACCTCTTTACTCATTTTAACATCAAATTTGAGTCAAATGCTATTGGCACCTCGTCTTTCGCTAAGTAAAATCACCGTATGAAAAACTCCATTTTGACATGCCTTTTCAGCTTTTTTTTAGTCAGCTTTTCCGTGACAATTTCCATGACAGCTGCGCAAGCTGATACGGCGATTCCTCATTATGAAGTTTATCCCCAAACTCCTTTTGAAGATTACAATGAAGCCATCCTGGATTTTTATTCAGTAAAAAATCTTTATGGCGAATTTTCGAACTTTGCTCTATTTCCAATAGTCATTGATGGAGTTGTCTGGCCCACATCTGAACATTATTACCAGGCCCATAAATACATCGAACCTGAACTACGGGAACTCGTTCGTGCTGCTGCCACACCACATGCGGCTGCTCAGATTGGACGTGATCCTAAAATCCCAAAGCGCGAAGATTGGAACCAAGTTAAAGATCCTGTCATGGAGACCGCTGTACGAGCAAAATTTAGTCAGTATCCTATTCTCCAAAAACTTCTTCTGCAGACCAAAGATTCTCAAATTTTTGAACACACGAAACTCGATTGTTATTGGGGAGATTGTGGTGACCGTTCAGGGCAAAATAAGCTTGGCCTACTTCTTATGAAGCTTCGTTCTGAATTAAAACCATAATGAATTTTTTAAATCGCTTTTCCAAAATAATTCTAAAACTCATCACTATCGCAAAATGGTTTGCGATTTTAAGTGTGGGTATTGTTATTTTCTATAAGTTTGTTCCCGTGCCGTACACACCGCTTATGGTTTGGCGAACTGTTGGTTCACTTTTTAGCGATGAAAAATATATTGGCATGGAAAAAAAATGGGTGCCGATGGAAGAGATCGCTAAACCTATGAGGTTGGCTGTCATTCGTGCTGAAGACTACAAATTTTATCAGCACCATGGTTTTGATTTCGAAGCGATTGAAAAGGCCATTCAATACAATAAAACGCATAAGAAGAAAAAAGGGGCGAGTACAATCTCGCAACAAACGGCCAAGAATGTTTTTCTATGGCCATCGCGAAGTTGGTTGCGAAAAGGCCTTGAGGCCTATTTCACAGTTCTCATTGAATTATTCTGGAGCAAAGATCGCATTCTAGAAGTGTATCTCAACGTCATTGAATTAGGACGAGGAGTGTACGGTGTAGAGGCCGCCTCTCAAAAATTTTTCAAAAAACCCGCTAGTAAACTTAATAAACATCAAGCTTCGCTGATGGCGGCAGTACTACCTAATCCAATTAAATTCCGAATTGATAAACCAAGTCGTTATGTAACCAATCGCCAGCGTAAAATCATGGGAACAAAACTTCCTAAGATGGTCACAGCGCAAGCAGAAGGTAAACCGATTGAAACGCCTGCAGTGACTGAGACTGTTCAGGAAAAAGCGCAGGAATTTTTTGATATTAAATTTGATGATGAAGATAAAGCTGAAAACCGTGAGGCGAATGAGGCGCCGGCCAATGAAACCGCTCCTGCCGAAACAGAAGCGGTTAATGATTAAATTCTTCTAAACTGCCCTACCACAGTGGTGGATATCAAACTAAATCGTCATAAAATATTGATTGCTAGGTTGGCTTTAATCTATTTTATTTTCATCACTTAAAATGATTTTAAGCTAGTTAATATTGCAATAACATTCATATGAATGCTGGCTGCCCCAATTCCGACTGCTCTTTCGTTAATAAAAATGAC
>CBIHOP010000064.1:0-11656 GCA_966211385.1 uncultured Bacteriovorax sp. | reverse complement strand
TCCACTTACGTAGTGAATAATCGTTTCTTTATTATCGAGCTCTCTATAGAGCGCAGACATTCCGGAAAAAGCTTTTTTTGAAAAGAGAGCATTGCGAACAATTTCCGTTTTTTTATTAAGAACATCCGTCATTTTTACGGTGTCATCCACGTCACTAACGATAAGTGTTTTGGCTTGTAAGGAAGTACTCGTGAGTAATAATAGACCGGCCGTTAAAAAGATACCTTTCATAGAGAAACTCCTAAAAAATAAAAAAACGGTAACAGTTTCATGCTAACAAACCCATTTGAAAAGGGGTCTTAACCTGAAACTATTACCGTCCCTGTATACTTTTTAGACGGATGGAAGTTCGCTTACACCGTCAATTCCCATGAATTTACGGTAGATTCTGTCTTTAGCAGAATCCTTTCTCTTCCCGTCATCCTGGCATGCCTCGACGCTTTTTTCATCTGCTGGAATGATTCCGGCCATGACTGTTGCCTGACATTCGTTCTTGCGTCTTTCGTTTTGCTCTCTCAGTTGTGCCTGAGTATCGTAGTTAAAGAGCTCTTCATTATTGTCATCAGCGCGATCGATTAGTTTTTCAATCGGAGCTCCTGACTCTTTGTATGTCAATTGAACTAGATTATCGCGATCAAGCGGGAAGAATGGACTTTGTGCTGTTCCGTTATTAAGAACCGTTTTATACGTCTTATTTCTTTTTGCCCAAGGGTGGTCCGCTTTATCTTCTGTTTTATAAGAAACAGTAATTGGCAATTGTTGTTCATCTCCATCCATGATCAGATCATGCAGGGCCTGAAGATCGAATGCTCTTAAACGCATACATCCGTGTGAATCAAATCCACGAACGAAAGAATCATTGATTTCAATGTGAAAACCGATCGCTGTTGTATCTGTTTTTAAGTCGCGTCCATTAAGAATACGAATAAAAGGTTTACCATCAAAGTAACGAGGTTTTTCACGTTTTGAGATAACCGCTCTTTGATCAATAAAACCATGTTTAAAACGTGGAGTTAATAAACTCACTTGTCCTTCGTTCAGTACACCTTCATCAAATCCACCAACACCAATTGGGAAAATAATTTTTAAATCAAAATTTTTATCTTCCAAAATAAGTTTACGATCAATGAGTCCAACAGTAAGCGTAAGGTTCAATGACTTAACATCAAATGATCCTTGTTGTTCGATACTCATCTCTTCAAGCTTCTTTGCATTTTTATTGTAACGAACAAGAATTTTTTCAATGCGAGAACCTTGTTTTGTCTTAATGAATGCTGTCAGTTTTAATTCAACTGTAGGTGCATCCAGATTCGGTTCTTCACTTAGAAAAACAGTGTGAAGAGTTTCAATTGCCGATGCAGGGAAGAACGCTTGAGGATTCTTCTTCATGTTGGCCGCAACATTGGCGAGTCCAGGAATAAGTGATGGCATGACATTTACCAAATCATCAATTCTCACCCCAATAACTTTATTTTGAGCTTCCACTGGTAGTTGCTGAGCGAATGCACTTTGAACGCCGAAAGCAAGCATTGCTGCTAACGTCGATGAGACAACAGTGTGTCTAATCATTTGAGTCCCCCTGTAATTTTTTAATGAAGCAGGTAGTACCAAAAAGGCACCACTTTAAGAATTTAAATAGCTCTGCATGTATTTTTTACACTGAATTCGCGCTATGATTGATTGTTCATAAAACAAGGAATGAATTGATGGAAATGTGGGACGATTTAAATTTGAAAGAGATGTTTTCAGTAACGCTTATTCTTTTTGCGGTTATTGATATTCTTGGTTCAATTCCATTCATTTTAAATTTGCGTAAACGCTACCGTCACATTGATGCTTTCAAAATCACCCTTGTTTCCGGAATTTTGCTTTTTCTTTTTCTCTATGTCGGACAATCCATTCTCAAGCTTTTTGGCGTAGACGTTCAATCGTTTGCGATTGCCGGTGGTCTCATCATGTTCTTCTTGGGGCTTGAAATGGTTCTCAACATTGAAATCTTCAAACATGATCCGCAGATCGAACATTCGTCTCCTATCGTTCCACTGGCCTTTCCACTGATTGCCGGTGCCGGATCGATGACAACTCTCATTTCACTGAATTCTCAGTTTGCTAAAATAAACATCATTCTCGGGTTGATCTTGAATTTGATTTTTGTCTATGCGGTTTTAAAGGCATCAGATTTTATCGACAGGGCCATTGGTGTGACCGGAAGTATTATTCTAAGAAAATTCTTCGGTACTATCCTTTTGGCCATGTCGATTAAACTTATTCGCAGTGGGATTGTTGGTTAAAAAAACTATTGAATCTTAACTTCAATGTTTTTTGCATCTACTTTTAAATCGCTTGGTGCTTTTAAAAGTTTATAACACTCAACAGTTTCTGTACCTACTTCTGCTGTAGCATCATCAATAGATGTCGTGCTTGTCCAAGATTCAACTTTCCAGTTACCTAAAAGATCAGGAGTTGTGACTACACTGTAACCAAAAACGTTCACGTCATTCTCAGCGTATTTGAAATAAAAAGGACCCACTTCTCTTTCTTCAGCAATGAGTTCGTTTTCAAGCAACTGGCCTTCAACTTCAATTGTGTAAGAGTTCAAACGGTTGTAAGTCACATCAAAAAGAGCATTAAAAGTTGTTGTTGAAGTTGCTGGATTTAAACAACCAACAATTTCGCGTTCAACGGCAAATGAATTAAAAGAAATAAGGATTAGAAATGAAAGCATGAATTTATTCATAAAGACCTCAATAGTTAATTTTGAGACTTCAATAACATGAGCAAATTCACAAAAAATAGGCAGATTTCAAAAAGATGTAAAATGGTAATGAATAAAGGCGATTTCGAATTGAAAAAAAATGGTGGGCGTTGAGGGGTTCGAACCCCCGACATCTACCTTGTAAGGGTAGCGCTCTCCCAGCTGAGCTAAACGCCCATTTTGATTCAGAAGTGTTGATAAAAATAGACGTTTATAGAGCTTATGTCAATCGCTATTTGTATTTTTTCTAGGTCTTTTTTGGGGCAGTAAAAAAGGAATATTGAGGAAAAAATCACGATCTATTACGCATTTAAAGGCGTTTCCGTGGCATAGTTAGGAGATGGAATTCATTCGCAATATCGTTATCATCGATGCAGACAAGGGCCGCGCCCTGTCTCTCAAGGCCGCTCTGTTGGGAGTGAGTAAAAAGCTTAACGTTCATCTGTGTTTGGATCGCCTGCAGTTCACCGAAATTTCCTCTAAAATTGAAATGAAGGCCGTTTTCATCAACGGAAATATTGGAAAAAAAGATCTCTTTTATCTCTTCCGTTTTTTTTCAACTTTCAAAGGTAAAGATGATTACGATATCCCGCTTTATTTTACAGCGGACGATTATGAGCTCATCCAGGATGTGATGAAAAATTTTTCGATTGAAGGTCTGGAGATCATGCCGAGTCCAGTGGCCGAGGAAGAAATCGTTCGCAAACTTTCTATGAGCACGCTGGGTAAGTTTGAAAAAGATAAAAAAGGGCCGCTCACTGTTGATAAAGAATTTTTGGAAGTCTTCATTCGTGCCACTCAAAAAGTCATGGTGGAGATGGCGAACAATTCCAAACTCAAAGCGCATAAGCCGGAATTACTTTCTAAACTCGAACATCCTCCTGAAATTGGAATTGGTTCCAAGATAGTTATTGCGACAGAATTTTTTAAAGGGACTTTTTTTGTTTTGTTTCCGGAACAAACATTTCTCAGTTTATATGAGCGCGCCGTTCAAGAAAAACACACTGCTATAGATGCGCAAAACCAGGACTTTGCTTCAGAGCTTGCCAATATCATTTATGGCCAGTCAAAGAAGACATTCTCTGAATCCGGCTATAACCTCGAAATGGTCATTCCAGCACTGTTTAAAGGGGAAATAAAGCACAATCCGGTCTATGTTATCCCATTCGACAGCGACGTGGGTCCTTTCCACATCGCCATCGCACCAGGACTACTTTAAAAATCTGATTAAATTGAATTGCAAGGAAATGGTTGGCGGTCGCTGAATAGAAAGAGAATGGCCTTCTTTTTATCAAGCGTAATTTTCGTATAGATCTTCGAAGCGACTTGATACTTTTCTTTTGGCGCATCAGTGATCGGTGTACAAGAAGTATTTTCGTAATTCTGAATAACTTCAGAAGCAACTCCCCTCGGATCACTTCCTGGAAGTGTTGAACTAAAAAGACAGCTTGTCACAAGCTTCTTTCCTTGAAAAACTTCAGCTGTCATCGTTTTCGCATCGTTAATTTTCATTTTAACGGATTCATTATTTTCGAGCTTACAGCTGTAAGTCTTTCCGAAAACAAGAGAGGGAATGAAAGCGGCTACAAATAATAATTTTTTCATTTTTTTGATCTCGGTTTGCAGTAAGGAAGTGAATGTGAAGAACAGTGAATGTTACCCATTCCTAAGTGAGCATAGTCCCAAGTCGCAATAAAATCAGATTTCACTTTGCGCTTTTTCATCTCACTAATCAGATAATCGCTGTAGGCGCTGTTACCTGCATCTGGAAAAAGAAGCGTTTCATTCATCAGAACTGAGTTCGTTGGATTAGGTAAGAAGGCATTTACGTTACCGTGAACAGGAAGTGTTCCCTTTCCAGAGGCATCTTTAATCAGTGGTCCACCTTCGAAATAGTTAGGAACATTGATAACATCAAAATAGCGTGCACATTGCGGAAGACGAGACAGAATTTTAGCTTTTATGAGCGCTACATCTTTATCAATTGATTCCTGAATCGCTACATTGAGTTTTACAGTTTCAGGATCATTAATCATTTGTTCATGCATTTCTTCGTTCGTGACTTTAGTAACGTTGGATTCACACTCTTGTTTAAATGGACTTTTGTATTCTGCATTTGCTGTACTCATCAGCATTTCTGTGAAGACCGTTTTCCCTTGTGCTCCACCCGATTGCTGTTTACGCGTTTTAGGATGAGTTCTACCTGCAGCATTCATGTAATTGCAGAGTTTGAAATTAGTTAAATTATCTTCATTCGAGCGAGAGTCGCGAAGATCTTCTAGATCTTCCTCTGATGTACTTGCAGGGAAATCGAAGAAAGGTCTTTTGCTAAATTGTTTGTCTTTCAACAAATCAAGTGCCTTCTGAGGACTTGCTGCCATTAAAGAAAATTTACATTCACGAGGTCTACCGTCCTCAATGAGATTTGGAACAATCTTAAAAATTTCATCGACATGACCAACTGAAAGCCACGAAACATTTAAGTTGATGATGTTTTCTTCTTTTCCACAAAAACTTTTTGTAAAATCTTTTCCTTGATTATTACCCGCAAGACAGAAACCGCCTGGAGCACCTTCGATGTTTCCACCCATTTCGCCACTGGCGAACGATTTATAATCTGATCTGATACTTTCGCCTTCTTCTATACCGCATTGAGAACCTGTAGCGGCCATTTGAGTTGTCGCATGTTTTTTCATACGCACTGAGTATGAATCGATGTGTCGGACAACAGGCTTCCCTGTTTTAAGATCAACAAATGATTCAAAGTAATCTTGTTGCCAGGTATAGTTTGGCGACTTCATGTGAGTTAATTGGCCTACAATTTTTTCAATTTGTTCTGGCTTAAGATTCTTCTTTTCAAGATCTGATCTCAAATTCTTTTTATAAAATTCAAACTCAGTTTCACTTGAAAGTGCGAGCATGATTTGCGGAACATTATCGTAGTCGTAACTTTTTACAATAGTATTGATGTAATTTTTGGTAACGGCCTGATGTTCTTTTGATGGTGGCGGATTAATTTTGAAACTTGGTCCATTACTCATCACGAAAGCTTGTGTTGGATAAGTTTCATCCAGAAGCGTAGTGCCTGAATCAGGACAAAGTGGCGCATTGTTTGGAGGACACTCCAGCGCTGCGGCCAGTGAAGGTAGTAACAGAAGACTTAATAATAATTTTTGTTTTCTCATATCTCTCAAGCATATCAAATGTTAGCGACTTAAAAATGCGGGTAAAAATGACCAAAAAAAAGGCCTCATTTCTGAGGCCTTCTTTTTTATGGATTCTTCCAAGGACAATTTAGTTAGCAACTTCCATTGAGCGGTCGCCATCTACAACTTTTAAGCCCACAACCTGCATGAATTTTTCTGGTTGGTTAAGCTCAAGAGCAATTTTTAAAACTTGTTCTACGTGATCACATGGATGGATTTCCAATCCTTCCTGAATTTCTTGTGGAACTTCAGCAAGATCTTTAACGTTCTTCGCTGGGATCACGACAGTTTTTACACCAGCGTGTTTTGCAGCAAGAAGTTTTTCTTTCAATCCACCGATTGGAAGAACACGTCCACGAATCGTTACTTCACCTGTCATAGCAACGTTTTGATGAACTGGAATTCCAGTGATTGCACTTGTAAGTGCCGTTACCATTGTTACACCAGCTGAAGGTCCGTCTTTCGGAGTCGCCCCTTCTGGTACGTGAATGTGGATATCGTTTTTGTTGTACCAATCAGCTCCAATTCCTAGTCTGCTTGAGATTGATCTTACGTAGCTAAGAGCTGCTTTCGCTGACTCTTGCATAACTTCACCAAGCTTACCTGTGATCTGGATTTTACCAGTCCCTTCTACAGTCACGACTTCAATGTGGAGGAGTTCACCACCAACTGAAGTCCAAGCAAGACCGTTAACGAGTCCAACCTGTGCTCCTGCTTCGATATCAGTGCTATCGAATCTTCTAGGGCCTAAGTATTTTGGAAGTTGTTTTGAAGTAACATTGAATTTCTTCCCTGCTTGAACTTCTTTTGTAACAACTTCAGTAGCAATTTTTCTAACAACAGTATTCAGAAGTCTTTCAAACTCACGAACACCAGCTTCTTTTGACCAGCCACGGATAATATCCGTCATTGCTGAATCACCGATTTGCACTTCGTGCTCAGTTAGTCCATTCGACTTCACTGCTTTTTTCAGTAAGTAACGTTTCCCAATTTCCAGTTTCTCTTGTGGAGTGTAACCAGATAAATGGATGATCTCCATACGGTCTCTTAGTGGACCAGGGATCTTCGAGAGATCGTTCGCTGTCATGATGAACATAACTTTAGAAAGATCGTACTCAACTTCAATATAGTGATCAGAGAAGTTTTTGTTTTGCTCAGGATCTAGAACCTCAAGCATTGCTGCTGCAGGATCGCCACGCATATCTGATGACATTTTATCAATCTCATCAAGAAGGATAAGTGGATTAGATGTTCCTGCTTTTTTCAGGGCCATCATGATCTTACCTGGCATTGCTCCAACGTAAGTTCTTCTGTGTCCGCGGATTTCTGATTCATCACGAACGCCACCAAGTGCGATTCTGTGGAATGAGCGACCAAGCGACTCAGCAAGTGATTTTGCAATCGATGTCTTACCTACTCCCGGAGGACCAGATAGACATAGAATTGTTCCTTTACCTTCTTCTTTAAGAAGTGAACGAACAGCAAGGTATTCAACAATTCTTTCTTTAACATCTTTCATTCCGTAGTGGTGATCGTCTAAGATTTCCTTAGCTCTAGCTACAGAGTTATTGTCAGTTGTGTATTCATCCCATGGAAGTGAAAGCATCCAGTCTACATAGTTGCGAACAACAGCAGACTCAGCTGACATTGGCGACATTGACTTAAGTTTTTTAAGTTCTTTAGCCGTCTTCTCACGAGCTTCTTCCGGCATTTTCTTAGCAGCTAACTTCTCTTCCATTTCCTGAATATCAGTTTTGCCGTCATCTTTCTGCCCTAATTCCTTTTGAATAGCATTCATCTGCTCATTCAAATAGTATTCTTTCTGAGACTTTTCCATTTGCGTTTTTACACGCGTGCGGATTCTTCTTTCAACGTTGATGATTTCGATTTCACCTTGCATTTTCTCCAGAAGAAGCTCAAGTCTGCGACCTACTTCTACTGCTTCAAGGATTTCTTGCTTCTCAGCGATTTTCATCGTCAAGTGAGCAACCATGATATCTGCCAGTCTTGAAGGATCAGTAATGGAAGAAATGCTCATCAGAAGTTCAGGAGGAATTCTCTTATTAAGCTTCACATACTGTTCAAAGATTCCTTTGATGCTTCTGATTGTAGCTTCTAGAGTGACTGGATCCTTAGTTTCAGATACGCATTTCTCCACTGCCGCGAAATAACCTTCGGGACCAGATTCGAATGATTTAATTTTTGCTCTGTACTTCCCTTCAATTAATACTTTTACAGTATTGTCCGGTAGACGAAGCATTTGAATGATATTAACTACCACACCCACTTCGTAAATATCTTCACGATCTGGATTAAGAACGCTGGCGTCCTTTTGTGTGACTAAGAAAATTTCATTATTGTTTCGTTGGGCTTCTTCTAAAGCTGAGATCGATTTTTCTCTCCCCACGAACAGAGGTACTACCATGTGTGGGAAAATGATCATGTCCCTCAATGGAAGAAGTGGGAACTTTTTAGACTCGGACCAGGCTTGCGACATAGTACCTCCTGCACTACTTGTTTTCTTCTCTTATCGTTCTCAGGGTCACTTCTTGACGTCCTCAGAGAACCATAGGGTCTAATAAAATCATGACATGAAAAATGCTTATCTTGCAAAATAAAAGAAATGGTACAAATTGCTTTTTTTCCCTGCAATTATAAACACATCTTACTCAATCACCCTGCTAACCTTCAGAATTTTCAAGCATGGTTGATAGGGGCACTTTGTAAGAAAGTGTAAGTTTAAAAAATTAAAGTAAAAAATTACCCGACTATTTTGTATTTTTTGGTATCAAATTGGGGATTTGAGAAGCGCTGTATGTAATGTTTCCATGGGGATCGATGATCATCGTGCGAGGAAGTTCATTCACTCCTAATTTTTTAGAAATTTCTTTTGAACTATCTTCGAGAATTGTGAATGAAAAAGGATGTTTTCTAAGTAGTTTTTTAATCTGCTCTTTTGTATCTCCTGCATTGATAGCGACAAAAAGTACATCGGGATTATTTGTCTTCATTTCATTAAGAGCTGGCATCTCTTTAATGCAGGCAATGCACCAGCTGGCGAAAAAATTAAGGACAACAGTTTTTCCTCGCGCCTCTTGAATCTTAAAAGATTTATTTTCACCGTGAATCGGTAATTCAAAATCCGCAATAACAGCAGCATTGATTTGAGTTGAAAATAAAAGTGCTAATAAAATTGTTTTCATTTTGATTCCCCTTGCATGTATTGCAGAGCCATTTCTGACATTAAGACATTTCCATTTTGAGCGACTAGAAATCCCGCCCATCTTTTTTTATTCAACCATTCAAGTGAAGCTGTTAACCCCAAAATCATCATTGTCGTGGCCGCAAGATCTGCATCCAGCGCTGTATCCGTCAAGATCGTACTACTCACGATTCCTTCCGTCGGATTTCCAGTACGAGGATCAATGATATGGTGGTAGCGTTTATTAAGTTCCGGACGACGAATGTAATTGATGTAATCTCCAGAGGTCGCCAGCGCTCCGTTTCTCAATTGAATGTATCCTATTTTTTTATTTTCATCCGGACTAAAAGGATTTTTTATTCCCAATCGCCACGGCCTCGGCGCTTCGGAAGAAGAGTGAACTCGAATATCGCCTGATCCATCAACCATGAAATTAACGAGACCTTTGTTTAACAAAAAATGATAAAGTTTATCAACGGCGTAACCTTTACCGATTCCGCCCAAACCTATCTGCATGTTTTCGTGCGGGAGAAAAACACTAAAATCGTTTTCATTGAATTGGATTTTTTTATAATCGACGAACTGACTTCGCTCTTTAACTAATTCAGGAGGAGGCAGTTCACCGCTGGCGCGCGCTTCTCTCCATAATTTACCAACGCTCGCATAACTAATATCAAAGGCCCCACCTGTTTCATCTGAAAAAGCATTGGCCTTTTTGATAAGATGAAACGTTTCTTCATCTACTTTTACAGCTGACTTTCCTGCTTGCTTATTAATTTGATTAAATGGCGAATCTTTAAAATCAGTCAAACGGTTTTCAAGATCAGCGATAAGATTAAAACCATCATTGATAAGTTTCGAATGAAGCTCAGATTGATTGCTCCAAGTAGTGACAGTGAATTGTCCACCCATCAAAGGCCGATGAATGATGAGTGGAGCAGTCATTAAAAAGCGAGTCCTACACCGGTTTGAACAAGAAGATAGTCCATATCGTTATTTCTTGTCGTCCAATAAGCACCAATGTTCCAGTCGAGTTCAGCTTTGTAGCCCCACTTCTCGACTTCGTACCCACCGCGATTAAAGTGAGCACCGAAACGATGAGAAGCAAAGTGTGCAAGATCTGAATCCGCTGTCATGAGTGATTGAGGTGTGGCAAAAACATCACGATAAAATTCTGCTGCTGTTTGAGTGTGGTAGCGATAAGAAGGCATTAGGAAGCTGTCGCCCTCATGAAAACTCATACGCAATCCAACTTCCGGCGAGTGCGCTTTGATTTTCCAATCGTCGGTGTAATAGCGATAGGCCACGTGAACAGCGATATCATCACTAAACCCATGAACCCATTTTGAACTAACAGCATGACGTGTGCGAGACGATGGAAGTCTTTCGCCTTGACGTTGAAACGGATCAGTTGCTTCGGAAAGAACACGAACCTTACTTGTAATATTATTCAAGTAACCATTCATGCCAATGTAAGTGTATCCCACTTGAAGAAGATCACTTTCAGTTAAAAGCTGTGCTCCGGAGAGATCAACAGAATGAATCACTCGTCCTTTAAACTCAGTTGTCTTCTGTGTTCTTAAATCAAAATCTTTTGCTTGATCCAAATAAACTTGAGGTGAAAGAGAAAGCGTAAAGTTGTCTTCGGCAAATGAACGAACGAGTGTCCCTCCAAAATTCAGAGACTGATAATCGTATTCACTAGAAACTCCTAAACGAGTCGACCAGTTATTTTGTTCATTTCCCTTTTTATAACCAAGTTGGCCGGCAACTCGTGCTTGATTTTTAATACCAGCACCTGAAGCACCAGTCTTTCCATCGAGGGCCGTATCTGAAGCAGCTGTCCAAGCATCGAGAATAAACTGCGCCGAAATATCTGTGTCTTCATTTACATTCGCTGCCACAAAAATCATCGGTGCCACGACCGTGAGATTTTCTGTACCTGAATTATCGTAAACTTGTTTTCCCTGATCACTGTTTTGATCAAGGACGTTGAGAAGAAATTTAAATTTTGAAAGTTCCATGGCCTGCGAAGCATGACCAGAGATGGCCCCCAGACCGATGAGAATCGGTTTTAAAGACTTCAAACGCTTAATTGCACCCACAACCACCTCCAACTGCTGACGAGCCTCCAGCAGCGCCTTCTCGATATGAATTCACTTCATTCAAAAAAGTGGTTTCTTCCGGCGTAGGGTCTAGTTGCATTACTCGAGAGGCCATGCGACCACGGTCGATTTGTTTGACGTTAGCGCAGGCAGATAAAAATAGCATTGCAGTAATAAGCATTAAGGTTTTCAAAAATTACTCCATCATAAATTGAATGCATAAACACTAGGCCCAATTTATTTTTTTGTAAATGATGTTGCTTCTCTAGTATCGCTGATAAAAATTAGGTAAGTCCTTCTGGGAACTTTAGCGAGGAGTAGATCTATGCACAACAATATGCCCCTTCCTGTAGAATGGACGAAGTGGGTGGAAGAAAATCTTGCTCGC